>WQSU01000325.1 GCA_009787675.1 Lentimicrobiaceae bacterium | reverse complement strand
AAATGTCAGCCTNCGNATCACACAAGCCCTGCGGATAGGCTACGCCTACCAGCTAATGGCTCTCAACCCAATGGCACGAAANCACGAAATNGTCATCCGTTATCGCCTTATCCGGAGTGATGATGATAGGGGGTTTTGATGTTGCAATGCAAAAAAATGGCAAAATAAATTAAAAATTATTTTGCCATTTTCTTGTATAATTAAGTTTTTTTTTGTATCTTTGCTGCGTGAAAATCGTAATCAATGAAAACATCTAAACAAATAGAAGAAAAAATAAGAAAAAGAACAGACGGCGAAGTGTTTTCGCTCGAAGATATATTGCCAAAGAAACACTCTAAGGCACAGTATTTTCGAACGATTAAAACTCTTTCTAAACTGCAACAAGAACGGCGTGTATCACGCATTAGGAAAGGGCTGTATTTTAAGCCTTGCAAAGTGCAATTTACAGATGACTTGTGGATGTTCGATGCCTCTCGCCAAGAGATTGCAGAGTATTATCAAAAAAAATTTAAGCACAAAATATATGTAACAGGCACACCGTTGTTCAACAGTATGAAACTAACTGAGCAAGTACCTGCAACGAGTGTTTTTGCAGTAGAAAATCCACCAAAAGATTTTAAGGAAGATAAGTTGTTTTTTGTCAAGTCAAAATGTCCAATCACAGAAGAAAATAAAAAGTATTTGCAAATTTTGGATTGTATCGAAAACATAAAACACGTTCCAGCGAAAACATCTGGCGAAGTTGCAGATAGTTTGATGCAGCTACACATCTCACATTTAAGCAACAAAGAATTGTTAGAATTAGTGCGTTATTCCAAATTTTACATTCCACGAACACGTGCCATATTGGCGGCAATGTTTGCAACCACAGGGAAAAAAACGCTGGCAGAACATCTGAAACAATCGTATGCTCCCGACACTCGTTTCAAAATATATTTTGAAAATAGTATAGTATTAGAAAATAAAGAATATTATGGTATCTACAACACTTACACAAAATAGAGATTTGTTTATCAATCTTGTTACTGCTACTCGGCAATTTTTTGTAATCAATGGACTTAACATTGATTCAGCATCTATTGAAAAAGATTTTTACGTTTACTTGATGTTGAAAGAGTTTGCACAGTCTGAACACGCTAAGAAAGCATTTTTCAAGGGCGGAACAGCTCTTTCTCGTGTTTGGAAAATCACAGAGCGATTTTCGGAAGATGTTGATCTTTGTATGAATCCGAAAGCCAATAACACTCGAAAGAAAAGCATAGAACAGAGAGATAAAATTTCAAAAGATATTGCACAAATCTTTCCGCAAATAGACAGACATCCTGACGAAAACAAAGGCGGTCTATTTAGAAAAACTGTTCATCCCTATCCGAAAATCATTTCTGCGGACACATCGCAAATAATTGGCGAAAATATTTTGTTGGAAATGAGCAGTACGCGTCCAGAAAGAATGCTTGAGGCGACTAAAGAGTTCGTCAACTCCTACATCGGTGATTTTTTGCAAGAAAATAATCAAACAGACATTATTGAAAGATACGACTTAAAGCCTGTTGAACTTTTAGTTTTACTTCCGGAATACACCCTTAGTGATAAACTTTGCAGGATGCTCAAAGAGGCGAATAAGCCAGACAGTGAAATTCAAATAGGTGCAAAAATTCGAGATTTATACGACATTCACAAACTGCTACAAAACGAAAGAATACGTAAGGTGTTCTACTCTGACAAATTCATTGAAATTTTCAATTCTACTGAGGCAGATGAGGCGTTGAACAGACAAACTATTCCATCGTTTTCCGAAACACCTCTGTTTGCAAGTCCAAATGAAGTTCTGGCACTCCAAAAAGGAAATTACGAAAGGTTCAAGCCAATGATTCATCGTAATCCACCAGAGCTGTCAGACATAGCAAAGACTTTAATCGACAATTTTGAGCGTTTTAGAGCGCTTGATAAGCACAAAATAGCGCCCCAAATCAAAGCTGAAGAAACGGTCGCTCCAAAGCCCGAAACAAAACCCTCTGTTAAGCGTGTTCCACCGCAAAAGAAACGCGGAATTAGAATGTAAAGCAACTAAAAAAACGATTATGAGAAAAACCGCCAAAACATCAGATTTCTCTGACAGCTGTCCATACATAGATATTTGTATAAACAGCGACAATATGCTTGTGTCAGATGCAGCATTTAGGCTTATTGGAAACCCGGACGCAGTACGTTTTTGGACAAACCCCGAAACAAAAACATTGGTAATTCAACCAGTGGACGCCGATGCTCCTCACGGAATTAACGTGGAGCAATATGTGTGCGAAAATTATGATTGTTTTCAATCCGAAATACTTGGCGTTTTTCATACGGTTATGCCCGATGATTTGGATTGGTCAAAGCATTATCGAGTAATTGCAAAACACAATGTGCTGTCTAATGTAGCGATATTCGACCTCAAAGAGGCTATCTACGTTACAGATTAAAATAAGAGATGGCAGAAAAAGCAACAGCCCCGAATTTCGGG
>WQSU01000324.1 GCA_009787675.1 Lentimicrobiaceae bacterium | reverse complement strand
CGCCACACCCGGTATGTTGTCCGACGCATCTCCCATCAGGGCTTTCACGGACAGTAGCTGGGCGGGGGTGACGCCGTATTTTGCGGTGACGTCAGCGGGGGTCATGGTGGCGGTGTCCCCTTTGCTGATGAGCATGGCGGAGACGCCTTCGCTCACTAATTGCAGCCCATCACGATCACCGGACAGGATAAAGGCGTGACCGCCTTCGCTTGCCGCGCGGGTGGCGAGAGTGCCCATGATGTCGTCTGCCTCATAGCCCTCTAACTCCACCACAGCAATGCCCATGGCACGGAGGACCTCTTTTGCCAGAGGCATTTGCTCTCGCAGTTCGTCGGGCATTTTACTGCGGGTGGCTTTGTAATCCTGGTATGCACGGTGGCGGTGGGTGGGGGCAGACAGGTCAAAGCAGGCGGCGACAAAGTGAAAATCACCCTGCTCCAAAATGGGAAGCAGGGTGCCAAGCATGCCGTATACTGCGTTAGTATGCCGCCCGTCCGCCGCCGTTAGGGGCGGAATACCGTAGAACGAGCGGTTTAAGATGTTGTTTGTGTCGATTAGTAGAGTTTTTTTCATTTGGTTAATTCTGCTATTCTTTTTACTCCCGTAACAAAAAATCCAAAACTACTGGAAGTGTTGTTGTCAATATCCATATGGGGAGCGATTTTTCTTGCACCGCTTATTGCATTGTAATTCGAGACATGTTTTCGCAGTTCAAGTTTGGCGTTATGTATGTTATCAACGACTCGATATTTGCTTTTATTTCTTAATTTCATTAAGTTTGGGCTGTCATAAGCTGTTGATACAGCATTAAGGTCACCAAAGTACCAAGATTCTAACTCTTTGCAAACAATTCTAACGAGGACTTGTTTATTAGTATCCTTACATAAATCCAACAATCTCTGTTTTAATTTTTTGCAATCGTGACTATCCTGGTCATGTACGACAACAAATTTCACATTTGGATCATTTCTAATTTTAAGTGTACGAGGTATAGACTTTTGCAAGTCGCTTTTGCCTTCGTGAGGGATAGTTTCAAAATCTATATTCGGTATTATTTTTGGCAACAAAACGTCTAACAACACTTTCATCGAGGGTTCTTCAAGTAAAAATACTAATTTCATAATTTTATGCATCCCCAATCAAATTTTTTGCTTCTTTAAGCAAATCTCCTCTTTTCCATAGATAACCTAACAGCTCACCTTCATCAATAAAAGCTTTTATTTGAGGTGAATTTTTCATACGAACAATTTTTGTATAGCCATTTTCTTTAATTAAACAGAATAATTCGTCCAATTCAACCGAATTAAGAAAATCTGGTGAATGTGTGGATATGAAAACTTGCCCTCCTACCTGTGTTTGCGAATATTCCCGAAATTCTTCGGTCAGTTCCATTAAAAGTTCAGGGTATAGTTGGTTTTCAGGTTCTTCGACACACAATAAAGCATGGCGATTTGGCTCGTTTAATAAAACAAGATATGAAAACATTTTAATCGTGCCGTCTGAAACAAATCTTGCGGAAAATGGATTTTTGAAGCGACCATCTTGGAACTTTAGCACTATATTACCATCTTCCATTTGTTTCGCTTCGACAGCGGAAACGCCTGGTATTCGCTGCTTCATCTTTTCCAAAATACTAACGAACATTTTTTGATGATGTTCGTAGATGTATTTGGTAACATGAGCAAGATTGTCACCAGTTTTCGATAAAGTTTCGCTATATTCTCCGCTTTGCCTTCTTGCTTCGTTAATATGAAAATCAGAAACGTGCCAGTCTTCAATTAGTTTTCTAAAAGCAGAGATAACAAAAAACTCTTCAAATTGGCCAAGTCCTTTAATAGCAAGAATATCAGGTTTTGATAGTTTTTGGTGGACTCTGTTTGCGTTTTTCAAGTCATCTTTGGTTTTTAATTCGCCTTGTGCAGCACGACCTTCGCCGTTTTTGAAGTCAAGAATGTTATAAAGCGCGCCTGATTGCCCTCGGCGCATTTTCATTACTTCTCTTTCAATGACAGGTAAGCCATTTTTTTTGCCAATTTCTAATTCGTACGTGACTTTAGGGTCTTTGGGATTGGGGCGGAATTTAATTTCAAATTTAATGGTGCCGCTTTGTTCTCTTGAAATAACCTCATCAAAGCCACCACGTCTATTTATTGCATTGCTTACATTTGTGCTAAGACAATCATGCAAAAAACCAAAAATGTCAAAAAAGGTTGATTTTCCAACGCCGTTTTGACCCATAAACACAGCCATGTTTGGAATGTCTTCAACTTCAACTTTTTGGAATACTTTGAAGTTTTCCACAGAGATTTTTTCGATTTTCATAGTTACCTCTCAATAAAATAGTGATTTTCCCCCTACCGCCCCTCGGGAACATAAAGAAAATTTTCCAGCACTCCAAGAAACCATGGTAACAACTGTACCACGCCAATTGCCATTACGAAAAAAACAACGACAACAAGCAAAAAGCTCCAGATAGAGCTGCCTTTTTTCTCGAATCGCACTTG
>WQSU01000323.1 GCA_009787675.1 Lentimicrobiaceae bacterium | reverse complement strand
TTAATTGTGGCGTTGATTCCGAAATTGAATCACAATAGGAAATAATTATAAAGTATTTTTAGACACCTGGAAAAAACGGCGACTGAAACCGCGCCGCTGTTAGAAGAACCTCACGCAAAGGCGCGGAGACGCAAAGGAGAAAGGGGATTGGTGACAGGCGCTATTGCGTTACCGGGGTTGTTGGCAAATTCGGTGTCACCTGGGCGCTGTCTCTGCCGTAGCAAGTTCGTTCGTTTATCTCATTTATCTCCATAATGAGTTCGGCAATGAGAGATAATAATTTTATTGTTTTCTATTCTGTATACCAGTCTGTTTGTATCATCTATGCGTCGGGACCACCAGCCTGATAAATCCTCAACCAGTGCTTCCGGTTTACCTATTCCGGCATAGCTGTTGCGATCAATATCCTTTAGAAGCTGGTTTATACGTTTTATTGTTTTTTTATCCTGAGTTTGCCAGTGTACATAATCATCCCATGCCCTGTCAGTCCATATTTTTTCCATGTTTTATTCTTCTATCAATTCATGAGCCGTTAATTTGCCTTCATTGGCTTCTTGTATGGATTGACGTAAAATTTTCAGATTTTCCGCGTTGTAAAAAGGGTCTGTTCTGGTTGTGATTTCAAAAGGGATGCCTCCCTGCCTGATTGTCTGACGGAGAAACATTGTAAAAGCGGTAGACATATTTAAACCTAATTCCTCAAAAATATTATCAGCACGGGTTTTCAAATCATCGTCTATACGAATGTTGACTTGCGCCATATAAAACTCCCTAAACGAATGTATATCATATACTATACATTGTATAGCAAAATAAGTCAACCATTTTTACGTTGTTTCGGCCCCCTTTTCCCTTCCACTCTCCCAAAAAAAAGGGAGCCGCCCTCTCAGGACAGCCCCCAATCTTTCAAATTACGCTCATTCCTCACTATTCCCTATTCCCCTTCAACCGCGCCGATAGCCCCCACTACAAAGAGTGGAACCTTGCATTTTTCCATACCGGAAATTATACTTACAAAAAGACCCCAAAACAAAATTTTGGCTGCTTTGGATTAGTCCTGAGCTTAAACACAAGAAAAATTACTTGTAAAAGATATGAGCCTATGATTGAAAAAAGAACTCTGGGAAAGTAGTTTCGAGTTAGCAAAAGCATTATTTCCTCTTGAAGAATGGATACCTACAGAACCTAACATTTGGGTAGCTAAAAGCCGCTTACCTCAACAGAAAAAAGAACCAAAAAAATGGGAAAAAGAGATGTTTCAGGTAAGGATTTTAACAAGCAGAGGAAGTATTGCGTATTTTCTGCCGGAGATGATCATCAAAAGTGTAATTGGCAGTAAATCCGCCGATCTGGTTTTGGACGGTGAAGTCGTAGAAATGAAAACAATATCAGGAGACAGAGAAACGCTGGGTGGAAAATTTAGATATGGCTATAATCAAGGAGCTATATTATTAAAGAACTGTAAAATAACAAAAAAACCTTCGGTTTTTATTCGTCTATTATCTGATATTCCTATAAACAGTGTAAAAGCCAAAATAGCCGGCGTATTAAAATATCGTTATGATGAGGGCAAATTCATATGCTTCTTTGAAACCACCGGGGAATTACATATTTGGACTTATGATGAACTAAGGTCTATTATCGGCAAATGACCTATAAAAAAAATCCCCCGACCTTGCAATAGCAAAATCGGGTTCGGTAGAATGAGGATACAAAGCCTCCCTCATTTAGTGGCTATCCCCTTACGAGGACATTTTTAGTTTACAGTATTTATACCGAATAGTCAATCAAAAATTGTACAAAAAAGATTCTCACACTAAGGCACAAAGAACACAAAGGGTTGGTAAACAATCCGCCGCGTCTGACGGAATAAGCGTGCGCAGTGTGCCGGTAACCCACGATACAAAGAGTGGAACCTTGTATTTTTCCATACCGAAAATTATACTTACAAAAAGACCCCAAAACAAAATTTTGGCTGCTTTGGATTAATCCTGAGCTTAAACACAAGTCAAATTACTTGTAAAAGATATGAGCCTATGATTGCAAGAAAAACACTGTAATAACAGATCAGAAAACACAAAACGTCTCAAAAAATGGAATAAAATCCCAGAAATTAAATCACAGGATGAGTATGAAAGTTTTATTGAACACTCTCTAGATAGTAAAGGAGAGAAAAATAAAAAAATAAAAATCGGAGAAACAACAGAAAAAATAAAAACCAGAATTAATAAAAATATTAGTAATATAGGGATTGACAATCATGGGATTATCCATGCAAGTCAGAAGAAACATAATTTAGAACCTGACGATCTCTTAAAGGCTGTTGATATTATTAATAATGCAGATGAAATAAAAAAATCAAATAGAAAGCACCAACAGAATGAAGTAGTTTTATTTATTAAAGATATTAACGGTAAAATTGAATTGCTTGTGGAAATACATGAATCTAAAGACTTTTTAATGGTTTTTGACGCATGGAGAAAAAATAAGGTCAGGAGACGTCCCGATGCTGTCAAAAGACCCCCCGAGACTA
>WQSU01000322.1 GCA_009787675.1 Lentimicrobiaceae bacterium | reverse complement strand
CCAAAACATTGACAAGTGATTTATTTTCGTCAAATAATTTAGATTATGTTTCGGATGTTTACAAATATATTTTCAAGCAACTTCACGATATTGATTTAGAAGGAAAATTGAAAGATAAAAAAGAATCTATTATTGTTCCTTCAAAAATGAACGAGGAAATAACAATGGGAACAGAAACAAAACAACAAGCAAACGAAACAGAATACAGAGAAAGATTAAAACAAGCAACAACAAAAAAATCTCAAGTAGATTTAGTTATTAGCATTCTGAAAGAAAATAATTTTGCGATTGATAGGTCGCTTGAGCTTATTTCAAATACTAAAGGATTTGGGAAAAAATCAAAAATATTCCAAGCAATAAAAGAATGCTTGAAATCTAAGCAAGAAACCACAACTCAAACATTAGGTTTTGAGTTTCCGCCAGAAAAAGAATTTTATTTAGATGATAATGCTTGGAGTTATGTTGAAAATTTGGCATATAAAAATCAGAAAATAAAAGATAATGTAAGAAAGAATCTAAAAAAAATTCAAGAAGAATACAGAAAAAATGGTTTTTATGACAAGCGTGGCGATTCAAAAGATAACAGAGATGTTATCGACCATTTTTTGAAATGGAATATATCAGATATGAACAAATACAATAGAATACAACCAGTCGATTTTTCCAACAAAATAAGGGGAGAAATCCGTACGATATTAGAAAGTAAATATCCAAATTAAACTTCATTTTGTCAAATGAATGAAAAAATCAAAATAACAACCGACAGCGGAGAGCAAGTTGAGGCACAAGCTCCGATAATCATATCTGCAAGCAGAAGTACTGATATTCCTGCGTTTTATGCAAAATGGTTTATCAATCGCCTGAAGGCTGGTTATTGTGTTTGGTATAATCCGTTCAACCAACAACCGATGTATGTTGCGTTTAAAAACGCAAAAGCGGTTGTATTTTGGTCAAAGAATCCCAAACCGCTCATTCCATACCTTCACGAACTGGATGAGCGTGGCATTCACTATTATTTTCAATTTACACTCAATGATTACGAAAAAGAGCAATTTGAGCCAAATGTGCCACCAATAGAAAAGCGGATAGAAATCTTTAAGGAATTATCCGAAAAAATTGGCAAGGAAAAAGTTATTTGGCGTTTCGATCCACTTGTTATGACCGATAAGGTTGGAGTTGATGAATTGTTGAGAAAAATAGAGAGTGTCGGAAATCAACTGAACGGGCATACAGAAAAATTGATTTTCAGCTTTGCAGATATCGGCTACACCTACAAAAAAGTAGAAAATAATTTAAAAAGACTCAATGTAGATTATAGAGAATTTACACCGCAAACGATGAATGAATTTGCGAAAGGGCTTCAAGAGTTGAATAAAAAATGGCATTATGCACTCGCCACTTGTGCAGAAGAAATAAGTTTAGAACGATACGGAATAGAACATAATCATTGTATCGATGACAAGCTGATGAAACGCATTTTCTCTGAAGACGCCGATTTTGTTTATTATCTTTTTTATGGCAAGCTACCCGAAAAGAACTTGTTGTTTCCTGCAGAAATTCCGAAAAAAGAAATGAATTTAAAAGACAAAGGACAACGCAAAGCTTGTGGTTGTATAATTAGTAAAGATATTGGGATGTACAACACTTGTCCTCATTTTTGTGCTTATTGTTATGCAAATGTTTCGAAAGAAATGGTAGAAAAAAACAGAAAACGATATGCCGAAAATAACGAATGTATATCAAGAAAAAACTAAGCAAGAAGTTATAATAACTAAGAACAAACCATAGGCTAGAAACTTCACATGGCAAAAAAAATCAAAACAAGTTCAGAAAACTCAAGATAATTCCGTACCTTTGCAAAAAATATAAACATGCTTTTACGTGAAACCCAAACCATAGAACTCAAAGAATCTTGGCAGGATAGATATTTGGAAACGATATCTGCCTTTGCCAATACTAACGGTGGTACGTTTTACATCGGCGTAAGCGACAAAGGAAATCCCGTTGATTTGAAAAATACTAAGCATTGGTTGGAAAGTTTGCCAAATAAAATTTTGAATACTTTGCAACTAACGACGAGCATAGAATTAGAACAATATCAAGGGAAAGACATCATCAAAATCACAATTCCATACAAACCGTTGGTTTCATATAATGGTGTATTTTTTCATCGTGTCGGTAGTACCACGCAAGAATTGAAGGGTGTAGAATTGCAAAGGTTATTGTTAGAAATAAACAATTTACATTGGGACGAAACAATAATGAGAAGTGCAGATGTTACAATGGACGACATAGATACGGATACCGTCGAACACTTTGTTAAGTTAGCAACTGCCAAAGGACGATTGCCCGAAAACATTGATGGTAAAAACATCAAGAAATTATTTAGAAATTTAGATTTGATTAATAAGGACGGGCAATTGACGAGAGGTGCGATTCTGCTTTTTGGCAAAAAGCCAACACGTTTCTTCAAAAATGCAATCATCAAAATAGGGCGTTTCAGAGGTGAGGATTCTTCCGATATAATCATTCACGACCAACTTGAAGGC
>WQSU01000321.1 GCA_009787675.1 Lentimicrobiaceae bacterium | reverse complement strand
TTTTCAGGGCAACCGCATCAAAAATTAATTAGCGACTATTATAAAAGTCAAATTTGTTTGGATATACAAGGTTTTGCATCATTGAGTGTTCGTGGTGGTTGAGTTACATAAAGTCGGCAATAACAGTTAGCCTGCATTATTCATAAAACAGGTCGTTTATGTTCAAAAAGTGTGTAAGCCACGTTTTTTGGGGCTCTGTAGTGAAATTTAACCCACAACTGGGCTGCGTAGTGTTCGACTACTTGATATATTGCGTTGTGCCTGCCGGCCTGCGCGATGATAGATGATGTGAACGGAGTATCAGTTCCGGATTATTTTTTTCATGTAGTCCATGTCTAATGCTGCTTTGTATTGTCTTTTTTTCAAAGAGAGTTTGTCATCTACATTGGAAATAATTTGTAATGCAAACTTTCTGATTGTAGTAAGGTTTTGAGGTGAATTTTTTATTCTTGCCCTGCACTGGTCTTCTTTAAAAGTCACATCCAAATGCCAGTGCAAATGATTTTCTATCCCCCAGTGTCCTCTGGCCAAAGCCTGATAATAAGAAGCTTTTGTGATATTTTCGTCGCTGATATAAAAACGGGTTTCTTCCGTGCGAACGCCCTTTATCTCTCTTGAGGAATCTATTCTCACTAAAGTAGTGACGTCTTTCCATGTATTGAGATGTTCTTCGAGCAGGAAGTCCTTTGCCAGTAAAATACTGCATCGACGGGTTTCTATCCGGCCATGTCCACGTTCCGTATCTTCCACGGTATCATAGCCATGATGTGTTTTGAAGGCACATTCTATGTCTTCAAGCAATCCTTTCTGATTCCCTTTGACCGAAAGCAAATAATGCCCTTTCTGTTTCCGTATCTGTTTGGCAATTCCGGTTTGGGTGCCAATCGCATCTATGGAGACAACCGAATCTTCAATATCCAGCGATGACAGCACTTTGGGGATAGCCGTAATTTCATTGGACTTATCTTCTACTTTTTCCTGACCCACGCAAAAACGGTTTTCGCTTACCCAGGCGTTTAAAATATAACATCCGCTATTTCCTTTGCTCGTAGGAGATACTCCCTTTAGTTTCTTTCCGTCCAAAACAATCTGCTTTTCCGCCAAACCTGACAATATCTCTTTACCGTACAGTGTCAAACAGTTTCTCAATGATTCTACATCCAGGCGGCTGAAGACTCTTTCAAATGTGTCTACCGAAGGGGTTCCATTGGGTAATTCCAACAAACTGCCTTTTAATTCTTCACCCCGTTCAAAGCAAAATAAATACATGTCCTGATAATCTGTGCCACCGGTTATATATGTACAAATGGCAACAATCAGGATATCAGACAACAAATGGTCACAACGACCTACTACGCGAGGGTCTTTTACCTCTTTAAAATAAAATGAAATTTTCTGCTCCATAATACGAAAATGATTAGTAATGTTAATTTATAATAGATGCCATATTCCCCATTGGCAGTTATTGTTGTGAAACCGAAACAGTATCCACGGATAAAAGCGAGCAATCCTCCGCTAAATCTATCAACAGTAATCCATGCTGATTAACAGACTTTTTTGATTCAATGTAGGCAAGCATCTCTTCCAACGATACCGATTGCGCAGCAGTTTCTCTGTGAGGGAATGATGTTTGGGCATTCCACCTTTTTACCCATGCGTATACTGTTCCGTAACTGATTTTTAAAATCCTTCCGATACTCCTGAACCCAAGCCCTTCCAAATACATCTCTAATGCCAATCGCCTTATATCCGACGTTTTTACATCCGATTTGCGCGTTACAGTATAGTGGTAATGGCAAGATTTACACTTGTATCGTTGCCTGCCAAGAATGATTCCATCTTTTATATGATGACCGCTTTTACATTTAGGACAATCCATAGCTCTTATTTTTGCGGCAAAGGTACAAAAGCTATATGACATTAACAACACTTATTGGAAATATTTTTTCGGCGTCGGAACAAGATGTTACCAACTGACGAAAAAAAATGATACCACACCTTTCAGATTTCTTGTCAGACAGGGTGGATTCAGCGGGTTTAAAAAGTACGCATTCCGATGATGGATTTGGTTTTTCGATTCTGTATTTCTCGCAGAGCAAACGATCATCAGGTAATATGTACCAGAGGTCGCCTTCCACTTGTTTTTTACAGGTTCGACGCCCGTAAAAAAACAAAGTGAGCGCCGAAGAGTTTTCTATCTCTGACGTTCGCAGTGTGGCTGCAAATATCGGTGAAATGATACCACTTGTAACTTTTGAAATGATACAGCCAATCAATCAAACTGTTGATGTATACATATATGATTATATGGTTGTTGTAAAAGCTAAATTCGTTTTGAAATTCTGATTATTTGCCGCACGGCAAACAGCGAGAGTTCGCAGGCAATTGCAATGTGTCCGAGTGATAATATTTTTACCTGCGGGTGGTATCATTAGCGATCGACGAATCAAAACAAAAAAATTTGATGCGGTTGCCCTGGCACAATTACGTTAACACATTATTTTTTTAAAATATTTTCTAAACAGGGAAGAGCGCGCTGTCTACTTCGTTGAAGTTCTTTATTT
>WQSU01000320.1 GCA_009787675.1 Lentimicrobiaceae bacterium | reverse complement strand
TGCGCTGGGAAATGCGCACCCGCCTCTTTCTGCGCACCGCCGAGTTTTTGTGGCAAGAGGGACACACCGCCCACGCCACCCGCGAAGAAGCCATTATTGAAACTGAAAAAATGTTAAATGTGTATGCAGAGTTTGCCGAAAAATTTATGGCAATGCCCGTGTTAAAAGGTGTTAAATCGCCCAACGAAAGATTTGCCGGCGCAGAAGATACCTATTGCATTGAAGCACTGATGCAAGACGGAAAAGCCTTGCAGGCAGGAACTTCGCACTTCTTAGGTCAGAATTTTGCCAAAGCATTTGATGTGAAGTTTTTAAATAAAGAAAATCAATTAGATTATGTATGGGCAACCTCGTGGGGCGTTTCCACACGCTTGATAGGCGCGCTCATTATGTCGCACTCCGATAACAACGGGTTGGTGCTGCCCCCGAAATTGGCGCCTTTGCAAGTGGTCATCATTCCTATTTATAAAACGGAAGAACAACTGCAAGCCATTACAGAAAAAGTAGCTGCTTTAAAAGCCGCCTTGTCAGCCAAGAATATTTCCGTGAAATTTGATGACGACGACTCCAAACGCTCCGGCTGGAAATTCAATGAGTATGAGTTAAAAGGAGTTCCTGTGAGAGTTGCCATTGGACCGCGCGATTTGGAAAACAATCAGGTGGAAATTGCCCGCCGCGATACACTGGAAAAACACACCGCCTCTTTCGATGGTTTGGCAGAACATATTGAAACTTTGTTGGATGAGATTCAACAAAACATCTATAATAAAGCATTGAAATTCAGAGAAGAGAACACACGTTCTGCCGATACTTGGGAAGAGTTTATTGATATCTTGGACAACCAGGGCGGTTTCGTACTTGCCCACTGGGACGGCACTTCCGAAACAGAAGAGTTGATAAAAGAGAAAACCAAAGCCACCATTCGCGTCATTCCGTTTAATAATAAAAAAGAGGAAGGTAAATGTATTTTAACCGGAAAACCTTCAACGCAACGTGTGATTTTTGCAAGAGCGTACTAAGAAGATTTAAAGATTTAAAGATTTAAAGATTCAAAGGTTTAAAGGTTTAAAGATTCAAACATTTAATAATTCAATTTGTGCTTTCGCGTTTTCGTGCCTTCGTGCCTTCTGTTTTCCGCTTTCTGCTTATTGGTTTAATAAAACTATATCAATATACGTTGTCTCCGTTTTTGGGAAGGCACTGTCGTTTTGTGCCCACTTGTTCGCAGTATGGCATAGAGGCAATTCAAAAACATGGGGCGCTGAAAGGCAGTTGGTTAACCATAAAACGGATTTTGCGCTGCAACCCTTGGGGTGGGAGTGGTTACGATCCGGTGCCGTAATGAAAAAATGATCAGTTGGAAAACCCGACTGGAAAACTATTTTCAGGTTTTTTTTCTTAATAATTCAAAGTCCAATACGCCCTGCTCCACACCATTAACAATAAGCGTAACTGAATGGATTCCGGGATAATGTTTCCTTGTGCTTACATCTGCAAAAGAGTGTTTTTTCGTGTAAAACTTCTTCTCATTCTCTTTCAATGAAACTTCTGATATTTTAAAAATCTTTCTGTTTCTTTTCCCATTAGATTTCACATAATCAATTCCATATTCCAATCTTGCTTTTGTTCCTTCCTTTGCTGTAATCACAAATGAAAAAGTAATCTCCTCTCCTGTCGAAATAGATTTTGTTTCCAAAGTAAAATCATCAACAACTACAGAAGCGACGTCATCGCATCCAAAAATAGCAAGCGCCTCGCGATTACCTTTTTTGAGCAGCGTTCTACAGCCATGCTTTACTATCCAATTGGTGTATTCATTTTTGCCGTACCAATCTTTTGCAAGTTTTACAACTAAATCAGGATGTGTTTTGGAAATGTCGTTTAGATTATTGGCAACGCTCTTTCGTACATACAGCGACGGGTCGGCTTTTAGTTGTTCCAATATGGGCAGAACAGGCGTTGGGTCTTTTTTATATTTATTTAAAGCCTGTCCCCATGGCAGCGCAGGACGGCAGCCTTCGCTGGAAAGCCTGCGGACATGCTCATTATCATGTTTAGACCAAACATACATTTGTGCCATCATACGTTTTTCATGTTTAATGATAAACGGTCTTACTGTAAATTCAAAAGATGCATATTGCGTATATTTCTCCATGGCATTGATTGATAGGTCCCAATCTTTCTCGTTTTGTCCGTATATTTCAACAAAACCGGTGAAACAAAATCGTGGGAAGCCTTTACATTTCGCAATTACCTTGTCGATAATGCCAATGGCTTCCCTGTAATCTTTAGGTAGATATTCTCCCAAGGTTGTACTAACCTTGCGCCCTCGAGCCATTAATTCTAAACCGTCCCATGTTTCGTCCATTATTGATGTTAGAAATTCTTTTACTTGAAATTGGTTATAAGACGATTGAATAGTCAACGCAAATTCGCGAAGCGAATCGTGATTTAACATGTTTTTTAATAAGTCTGACATTTGTTTTTCTTTTGATTTTACGTATTTGCAACTTGCCTGCCCATACCACTAAGATTCCTGCCTGATTTTCCCCAAAACAATAGCAATTGAA
>WQSU01000319.1 GCA_009787675.1 Lentimicrobiaceae bacterium | reverse complement strand
TGTCTATCGTTGTCGGTGGTCCTGCGGCGATGTTGTGCACATAAGGGATTTCCTCGTAGGCACCTTCTTTATATTCAAAACTGTATGCAGGAGTGGGATCAGAAGTGTATAAAGAGTCATCGCCGCTAGAAGTTGTTTTATAGGTTGGTTTTTTTTCTTTTTGAATAGATTCGAGGGCAGATAGGCGCTCTTCAATCTCAGAAAATTTTTGAGATGTTGTTTTATGAATTATTACTTCTATTTCTTTTATAAGTGGTACAGCTTTAGTGGGCTTATCTTCTATAGCCATATCTCCTTCACCCGTAAGAATCCAGTTCGCATTTATTTTATATCTTGAGGAAAATAATTCAATAAGGTTTTTGGGCGGTTTTTTAGCGCCTCTTTCTACATTACTAAGAAAACTTGATTCAATTCCTAAGACATTGGCTATTTCTGTTTGACTAATCCCAAGAGATATTCGTGCAGTTTTTAATCTTGTCCCTATATCCATACTTTACCTTTTATCGACATATTTTTACCTAAAGGTAAAAATATTTTAAAATTTTCCTAAATTTTTCTTGACAATTTTACCGATAGGTTATATATATTACCTAGTGGTCATTGGTTGACAAAGTAAACCAACGTTTTTTAAAAAATAACACGTGGTTGACGATGTAAACCACTTTAATTATCGCATAAAACCGGCGTTTTGTCGATTTACGGCGATGTGTTCTTTGACAGATGGAGAGTTCAGGCAACGGCGCAATGATGTAGGCACCGAGGCCGTCCTGGATGTTTGATCCCNAGCGCGTAGTTCATTGATCGTATTTTGCGCCCGAAATTGAATAACTGCCCTAAAACGGCGGTTATTTATACGAGCTTGAACCGGGTATTTGCCCGGTAAAGGAACTGTACAGGCCGGACGGCGGTTTTTGGTCTCCTCCATTTTACGCTGTTCTGCGCGGGTGACTTGCTTTGCAAGTAGCGGGTTCGACTCCTGCCGGTTCCAATCCCTGAAGGGAAGGAGGGTTTATGAGTGAAGCTAAAAAAGCATTACTATTTTGCTTGATAATGAAACCATGGTGGAGTATACGAGGAGCAAAAAGGTTCTTGTCTATATGTCTTGATGGGAATATTGGTAAGCAAATCAATCAAGTTGCTTTATCTCAAGCAGAAATCCCCAAGGCAAAGAAAAATCAAAAAGCTCTATTACCCAACGCAGAGATCCAAAATAGGATTTTACAAGCGATAACGGCGGTGAATTCTGCTTGCACTTCGGACAATGAAAAGTTGCAGGCGATTGCGACAATTTTTTAATTTTATCAAAATTTAAAATGAATTGTTTTTTACATATATTGCAAGTGAATGATACACTTAAAAATGGTTCTTCATGTCTTGTTATGAAGTCATTTGCAATAAGAGATAATTTTGTTTCATCTGTATTCCGCAACCGATTATAAAATTTGCAAAATTTCTCAAACGATTGATTATCTGCGGATGTTCCATTTTTACAAACTGGGCATTCAGGACATGAATTTCCATGAAATGATAAACAGGTTGCCAATTTTGCATGGTACGCATTTTTACATTTGTGGCAGTATAGCACCAGAGAATCTTTCTCAACACATTTTATCATAGTCTCTTAGCCTCCTTTGCGCGGATATGGGTTTGTAGCATTACCAGTATACCACGCAAAGAGGCTTTTAATAATCTTGGGGGAGTGGCAGCCGGGACTGAAGTCCGGCAAATATTTAACGGAGGTTTATTATGAAAATATTATTGAGGGCGATAGTCCATCGTAACGGAATTAAATTTGAAGGGATAAATTATTATCATCCTGCTTTACATCAATGGATTGGTCAATATGTAATATTCCAAACAAAGAAAAGACATTTGTATGTAAATGTTTATACCATAGAAGGTGAATATATCTGTAAAGCAAAGGCGGATTATTTCATGGAAACTCCGGCAACTCAACAAAAATGTGCGTCTTGCCCATATTATCCTCAAGCTGGAAATAAGTTGCGGCGTTTGTAATTTTTTCCTTTGTTCTTCTTAAAAGCGAATCAAGAAATGATTCTGCGCTTGTTGGTGAATATATCCCTGATTTAATAGAATTTTCCGCGGTTTCAATTTGATAAATAATATCCAGAGATTTTTCTTTAACCCAATGCGGCTCTTTATCCTTAATAAACTGTTTGATTTTATCAAGGAATAATTCTTTTAAGCGGTCATATTCATGGTCACCAAGATTGAAGTTTCTGTCAAAGAATCCTTCTAAAACGATTTCAATAAATAACAATGCATCTGTTTCGTGCATCTTTGCCCTCCTTTGCGGCTGTGTTTTTTTGTGGTGATTAAATCATACCACAGGGGAGGGCTTTAATAATTACATTTTTGGAGGTTTAGATGAAAAAGTCTTATCTATCTTTTCAAGACAATCGGAAATTTCATCGGTTTTTTTTGTCAGGTAATGCAGGGGCGAAGAAAGCGTTGGATGAGTTGTCACATGATGAATCAGGATTGCTGATTCCAGTACTGCCTTCCCGGAAGAGGATGAGGGAATATATGCAGAAAAAGTCTGAAACATATTTAGACATG
>WQSU01000318.1 GCA_009787675.1 Lentimicrobiaceae bacterium | reverse complement strand
AATCGAAAAACCGCTATAATAATCTGATATCCAATAATTTCAAAGAACTTAATTTATAAACAACGCAACACTACTGATTAGGAATTAAGAATTAGGAATTAGGAATTAGGGGAAAGGGAGAAAGGGAGAGAAAATTGCCGTTGGCTTCAGCCAAAGGCATGAGAAAAATTTTCATCACTTGACAAATACCCATCCATCAGGTATATTCACCGCAAATTATGTGCAGAAAATTTTTCATAATGAAAGAAAACAGTTAAAAAGTTTATAACAAAAGTTTTTGCATTATATTTTTTATATTTTTGCCGCCCCAAAAAAAGGGGGAAAAGCAGAAGGCAATGAGCAGAAAGAATTACACCTATCCACCTATAAACCTATATACTAATAACCCTTGAACTTTAAACATAATAATCATATAATTGACAAATGAGTCACAGAATTAGAATCAAATTGAAATCGTTCGACCATACATTGGTGGACAAATCGGCAGAAAAAATTGTCAAAACAGTACAGGCTGTGAAAGATGACAAGGTTGTTTTAGTAGGACCTATTCCATTGCCGACACACAAAAAGATTTTTACCGTGAACCGTGCAACGTTCGTAAACAAAAAGTCAAGAGAACAATTTGAATTGGCTACTTACAAACGTTTGCTCGACATTTACGGCACTACCTCCAAAACTATTGATGCTTTGATGAAATTGGAGTTGCCGAGTGGGGTGGATGTGGAGATAAAAGTTTGATTCTTTCATTACCAAAAAACTATTGCGCACCGTGCGCAGATAAATAATAACAAATTAATTATTAACAATGTCTGGATTAATAGGAAAAAAAATTGGAATGACTAGCATTTTCGATGCCTCTGGTAAAATCATACCATGCACTGTTATCGAAGCTGGTCCTTGCGTAGTTACGCAAGTGAAAACCGTTGAAAAAGACGGTTATAGCGCCATCCAATTGGGATTCGACGATAAAAAGGAAAAACGGACAACCAAAGCGTTAAAAGGACACTTTGCTAAAGCAGGCACCGCGCCTAAAAAAGTATTGAGAGAGTTCACCCGCTTTGAAGAAGGTAGCCGAAAAGCTTTCGGTGAAATCTTAGACGTTTCCGTTTTTATTGAAGGCGAATTTGTGGATGTAAGTGGCGTTTCTAAAGGAAAAGGGTTTCAGGGCGTCGTAAAACGTCATGGATTTGGCGGGGTTGGAGACCGTACACACGGTCAGCATAACCGTCTCAGAGCGCCCGGTTCAATGGGTGCATCTTCTTGGCCCTCAAGAGTATTCAAAGGAATGAGAATGGCTGGAAGAACAGGTGGTCAAAAAGTGAAAATGATCAATCTCCAAATCGTAAAACTCGTTCCCGAGAAAAATTTACTAGTAGTTAAAGGTTCCGTTCCGGGACCCAATGGTTCATATTTAATTGTTGAAAGATGGAGTTAAAAGTATATAAAACAGACGGAAGCGAATCTGCTAAGACGGTTACGTTGAACGATAGCATCTTCAACATTGAACCCAACGATCACGCTATTTGGTTAGATGTGAAGCACATATTAGCCAACAAAAGACAAGGAACGCACGATACTTTAGAGAAATCTACCATATCGGGTTCTACACGCAAATTGAAACGCCAAAAAGGTACGGGCGGCGCCCGCGCCGGCAGCATCAAATCTCCCACTATTCGCGGAGGAGCTACCGCTTTTGGTCCACACCCCAGAGACTATTCGTTTAAATTGAACAAAAAGATTAAACGCCTCGCTCGTTTCTCTGCTTTGACCTATAAGGCAAAAGATAACCACATTTTAGTGATTGAAGATTTGGCATTAGAAGCCCCAAAAACGAAAACCGTATTGGAAATGTTGAAGAAATTTAACTTGGAAAATACCAAAACGTTAGTGCTGGCAAACAGTTCAAACACCAATGTACACCTCTCTGCACGCAATATTTCCCGTGTTCAGGTAATTCGCACCGGCGATTTGAACACCTACGATGTTTTGCACGCTAAACAACTGGTCATTTTTGAAAAAAGTGTAGAGGAAATCAACAAAATGGTAGAATAAGCATATCGCTCAATTATTGATAACATTAAATCAGATAAGAAAAATGAACATTTTAATTAAGCCCATTATCAGTGAAAAAATGCAAGCGGTATCAGAAAAATACAACCGCTACGGCTTTATAGTGGATAGAAAAGCGACAAAATCTCAAATTAAATTTGCGATTGAGGATGTTTACGGCGTTCGCGTAGATAGAATCAACACCTTGATTCAACGTGGAAAAGCCACTACTCGCCAAACCAAAGCCGGCGCAATTCGTGGACAAAAAAACACCGTTAAAAAAGCGATTGTTTTTGTAAATAAAGAAGATAAGATTGACATTTATAGCAGTATTTAATCATGGCATTAAAAAAGTACAAACCAGTAACGCCCGGTCAACGATTCAAAGTTATAAGTTCGTTCGACGAGATTACCACCAATAAACCGGAAGAAAGTTTATTGTGTCCGAGACCTCGGACAGGCGGAAGAAATAATAGTGGTAAGATGACGATGCGGTATCGCGGAGGCGGTCACAAAAAGATGTATCGTTGTATTGATTTTAAAAGAGACAAAGATGGT
>WQSU01000317.1 GCA_009787675.1 Lentimicrobiaceae bacterium | reverse complement strand
TAAGTTTTAATCGAACAAGATTTGAATTGAAATTTATTTTTTTTAGCAAAAATAAACGGTGGCGTGCGAGTTTTAATCGAACAAGATTTGAATTGAAATGTTGAGATGAGGAATCACAACACCTTCTATTTGTGTTTTAATCGAACAAGATTTGAATTGAAATTTGGTTAATCCGACAATGCGGGTGTCCGGCGTTAAGTTTTAATCGAACAAGATTTGAATTGAAATCCATATTTTGTTGCGATCGCAAATACACACGTTGGTTTTAATCGAACAAGATTTGAATTGAAATAAAGAATTGAGGCGTGGAAAAAAGAGTTTGGCGATGGTTTTAATCGAACAAGATTTGAATTGAAATTATTGGAGCCCACATACGGCGGGTCGATAAAATGCGTTTTAATCGAACAAGATTTGAATTGAAATCGTGGTGTGCGCGACCAGGACAAACGCCCCGACTGTTTTAATCGAACAAATGCATGAATTGAAATTTATATCTAACACCACCTCACGGGCATCACTACTGGTTTTGATCAGACTTTCTATTCGGGGTAATTGTTTATTGTTTTACCAAAGTACACGCATTACTGTTAGGATTATACTTTCGTGGCATAGTAATCACAGCAATGACCGAAATCACTCCGATAACAAGCATTGTAATACTCTCCATTCTGTATGACGGACTACCCCATAAAGCCATAAGAATAACTATCACGGCACTTACTCCCAAAAATACAGATAAGACCTCTGCCACTGCCTCCTTTTTCCAGAAGAATTGCCCTAAAAGGCAAACTAATAAAGGCAAAAACCAAAGAACCATAAAAATATCCGCTCCGTCCATTGTTCGTTGAAGTATTCTATTTTTGGTTATTTCAATGAGCAATAATCCAATTGGAACTGCTAAAACTATTTCCTGCCAAAACTTTAGCACTGATTTCAATGATTTGTTTCTCATCTCTTTAGCTGTTTTTATTATTTTTCAATCAACTTTCAATCAATCACTTATATGCTTCGCTCAAACCACTCTTGTAGGCTTGTCGAAATTTCGCTACAACTCTCTCGAAGCACAAAACTGCCAAGTTCTCACGTCTTTGTCTCCACCGCTCTCGCCGCTTGCCGCTAACGCCCGTTGCCGCCGTTTTTTTTATTGTTGTCCTGTTAGTTGTGTAATGATTGCATCAACTTTTTGATTGTATCGTTCAAATTCACTGTCGTAAGCGTCTGTGTTCTCTTCAATTGCCCTTATCATCAGATTGAAACAACCTATTCTTAATTCGCAATAGTCTTTCAATACTCTATTTCTGGATTTGGCTTCGTTTGGCAAATCCAAGTCGTTTAAACTGTCAATAAGTTCTAAGTTTCTATTCCAACAGTCAATTCCCACATTAATGGAGCGTAATATGGTCTCTACATCTGATTCGTATTGGAAAAGTTGATATACTTTTAATGCCTCGGTTTCATTTTTTGCAAAGTCATTCATCGTTTGTTGATATTTACCGAAGTCATTGGGGATATTCTTGTAAACAAAACTTGTTGAAACCGACAAAACAACAGTCAATACCGCAATTGTTCCAAATTTTATGGCTTTATTTTCGTATTTCATTAAACTTGGGATAAAAGCATATCCAATAATCAGCCCGCTGAGTAATCCACCAATGTGTGCAGCGTTGTCAATGCCGCTATTTGGTTTGAGTCCATTTACAAGATTGTAAAAAACGAAAATACCAATACTTATTAAAAGTGATTTTTTGACCGACTTGTCAAGCAAATTTGTTGTGAGCATTGCAAGGAAAACGCCGTACATTCCAAAAATTGCACCTGAAGCACCTGCACTAATTGTTAAATCATTCCAGCACAAACTTGTTACACTTGCAGCAATTCCCGAAAGTAAATATGCGGATAAAAATCTTGTTTTCCCCAGATATGGTTCGAGTAAAACACCAATATAAAGCAGTGCGTACATATTCAGAAGCAAGTGCAAAACGCCGATATGCAAAAAACAGCAAGTAAAAAGTCTCCACCACTGTCCTTCAAGTGTTACAGGTCGAAAATTTGCACCCCAATCAAACAAACTTTGGTTTTCGGGCATAAGAAAGTGAACGCCCGAAAACAACATAAGGATAAAAATCAAAATGTTTATATCTATTAAAATTGGCGAAATAAAAAAACCTTTGGTCGGAACAAAAATGGAAAAGAAACTCGTGATTTTTTGTTTTGTCCCCAAATTGCTGCTAACATTCGGCATACTGCCGAAGTTGCGGTTTCCAACACACTTTCAACTCGAGCCAGCGGCTGCAAAATTAGCAATTATTTTCAAACGAGGGTAGTGCCGCCATCTCATAAAATCGCCCGTTACATGCAGGCTTTTGGTACTCGCTTTACTTAAAAACTCTCTTGCCATATTCTTACAATATCATCCGGAATTCGAGGAACAATCATAGAGTCTATATGTAATTCGTTGTAAATTAAAAGTAATTTATCAGGATTTTCAATTACGTATTTTAATTTTTCTTGTCCGGCAGCTTCAAATATCGAATTATAGATGTTGTAACTCAAAAAATATTGAATATCAGGACGGATATGGTGTGTTTCATTTTTACCTGGATAATATTTTTTTCCTCG
>WQSU01000316.1 GCA_009787675.1 Lentimicrobiaceae bacterium | reverse complement strand
ATTTTGTATTGTATCCAAATCCTGCTAAAGAAATTGTAACTGTTATGCGTTCAAGTACAGGCAAAGCGCGGATTGAAGTTTTTACAGCGCAGGGTTCACTTTTGAAAATGTATGAAATAAATGATGCCCATAGTGAAATAAATATATCTTCATTACCGGCAGGCATTTATATAATAAAATTGATAGATAACAAAAACGTTGCAATGCAAAAGTTGGTGAAATTTGAATAGTAGATCCTTTTCAGGGATAGATTTAATGTTTTGATAAATTGATTGAGTTTTTAGGAGTGCCCTAATTTCAAAGATTTAAAAATTAATTCGTAATTTCTAATTCTTAATTCCTAATTCTCAAAACCGTACCTTCACCCCGCCCAAGAAATTAATCCCTGCTTGTGGAAAATACCCGTCCTCAAAATAATCCTCTTGACCCACAACGGCGCGCCATACCCACGCATTGCTCTCATATTTCGCATTGAAAATATTGTTAACGCTAAAAAACAGACTTAAAGCTACCTTTTTCAATTTAGGAATTTCATAACTCAAATTCAAATTATTGACACAATAGGGTTTTAAAATATGCCGCTCATCTTGCGAATTATCAATATATCTCTTGCTAACAAATTGGGTTACCAAGTTCACACCGAAGTTTTTAAAGGGATAAAATTGAAACAGGTTGGAAGCTACAATAGCAGGCGAAAATGAAATGGTGGTGCTTTTCATAAGAGTAGTTGTGAAGCCATCCGGCTCCCAATCTTCATCATATTTTTCTACAAAATGCTCAAAATCAAGAATTTTATTCAAACTAAAGGTACCTGAAATTTTCCATTGGAAAAACTTTACCGGCTGATAGCTTGCAACCAATTCTATTCCCAAACGATAGCTGTCTTTTACATTGGTCATAATTGCCGCACCAACATCGTTGATCTGTCCGGTTAAAACCAATTGGTTGTCGTAAAGCATATAATATCCGTTGGCATTAAATCGAAACTTGTTCATATTTAAGGTGTAGCCTAATTCGAAGTCGTACAATGTTTCGTGGGTGGGGATTATTCCAAACTTAGCATCAATCAAGTCGGAGCGTGTGGGTTCTCGGTTGGCTACGGCAAAAGAAAAATAGGCAGTATGCTCTATATCATGTTTTTGCCATGTATAACTCACCGCAGCTTTGGGGTTTAAAAACTTATCCCACACATACTCTTGCTCTATGTCTCTCAAATCGTCATCGGTTCCACTAATCTTATAATTGATGTAACGATATTGAAAATCAATGTAAGCAAACAAGCCTTTGTAAATATATCCTAATGAAGCAACTACGTTGCCTTGCCATTTGTTGCCCGCTCCACGATACCATTCATAATTGGGCGTAAGATTGTCAAGATATTTTCCCCAAATGATAGTGCCGTAATGTTTTCCTGTATAATGATTTAGCGCAGCGCGAGCGCTCAAAAACAAAACATGTTCCTCTTTGATTTCAAATTCTTTGGTAGCGCTGAAAACAATGCCGTAGAAGTAGTTGTCTAAATATTTTCGGGTAATAAAATCTGTTTTTTTTACAGTATCATTTCCAAAAATAAAGATGGGTAATCCATACGCAGAAAACTTTTTATTCTCTTTATATTGTTCATAATAACCAATTCCGCGAGTAAGGTGCGCCCCGATGTTCATCTCAAATCTTTTTTTGCTGTTTTTGTAATCGTAAAAAAGCTGATAATGGATTTGTTGATAATTATCGGTTTCGTTGTCATAATGTTGTGTATCATCATTATACAAGCCACAACTATTATACTTACGGTTGGTTTCTAACAAATAGGAAGGCACGCCGTTCCATGCTAATCCTGTTTTTTCATTTCCATAGAAAACATTCATTTTCAATTTACTAAAGTTTTTTCTTTGTTTTTTGGGAAGAAAAATATCGGTGCTAAAAAACAGCGAATTTAAGTTTGCTTTTGCGTTATTGATGTATCCGTTGCTCAATATATTAGAATAGGAAACAGTGGTAGCCACCACATCTTTAATCATTCCTGTAGAAGCAGTTATCGTATTTTTGAATGTATTGAAAGAGCCGGCGGCTGTGGTCAACTCCACAAACGGTTTATAAGTAGGCACTAAAGTGCTGATATTCATGGATCCACCAAATGCAGCAGCTCCATTATCCGACATGCCAACGCCCCTTTGCACGTTCAACGAATGTATCACAGAACCCAAGTTGGGCAGATTCACTAACCACGTGCCTTGCGATTCCGCATCATTCAAAGCTACTCCGTTGAATGTTACGTTAATGCGTGTTTGATTAGTTCCGCGCAACTGCATGTAAGTGTAGCCCAAGCCAGTCCCCGCATCGGAAGTGGTAATCATGGAGGGGATTAACTCAAACAGGTTGTTTATGCTACCATTGCCTATATTGTTTTGAATATCGGTTCTGGTAATTGTAGTAGCCGAAAAAGTTTTTTCCAACGATTCGGGGGCTTTCTCCAGCACTTCCACCGACATGAGGGTGCGGGTAAACACTGTGTCGGGAGGAATGGTTTGGGAGAAAGCAGAAGGCAGAAAGGAGCAAAGGAGAATAGAGAAAAGACGTGACGCGCGAGATGTATAATTTTGTTTTTTCATAAAAAATAAATTTTTAATTT
>WQSU01000315.1 GCA_009787675.1 Lentimicrobiaceae bacterium | reverse complement strand
AGTCTGAGAATTGGGTATTTTCTTCCATAATTGATATTTTTGGATATACTTTTCAATAAGTTTGGCAAAAATAGGGTGCTATATTAATAAACCACCCCCAAAAAGGGGGGATGAGGAGATTTTTCATTAACTTGAGAATGAAAATCAAAATATTAATCAAGACAGGAATGTGAAGTTGGTTGAATCAACAGTATAAATTAGTATTCACATTTTTTTCTATATTTGCGTCCTCATTTTAAAAAGTATTAATATTTTATAAATCAAACAAATAAAAAAACGATGAAAGTTTATCAAACCAAAGAAATCAGAAATATTGCCTTAATTGGTGGTAATAGAACCGGAAAAACCACCTTGGCTGAGACCATGGCTTTTCATGGTGGCGTTGTGAGCCGACGCGGAACCATAGAAGATAAAAACACTATTTCAGATTATAGAGACATTGAACTGGAAAGACAACAATCGATTTCTTCTACAATAATGTATTCTGAATATGCAGGTTGCAAAATTAATATGATTGATTGTCCTGGTTTTGATGATTTTATTGGCGAAGCTATTGGCGCTCTTCGGGTTGCAGATACAGCGCTTATGGTAATCAACGCGCAAAACGGCGTGGACGTGGGCGCAGAAATTCAATGGCGCTGGACAAAAAGGATGAATGCTCCGGTAATGTTTGTAGTGAATCAGTTAGACCACGAAAAAGCCAACTTTGACGAAACATTACGCCAACTTAAACATTACTTTGGGGGCAGCGTAATGCCATTCCAATATCCGGTAAACGCTGGCGTGGGCTTCGACTCTGTGATAGACCTGCTGCAAATGAAACTCTTGAAATTCCCTGCTGGTGGTGGAAAAGTGGTAGTTGAAGAGATCCCCGCCGCCGAAAAAGATAAAGCAGAAGCAATGTATAACGCGTTGGTTGAAGCTGCTGCCGAAAATGATGAGAAATTGATGGACAAATTCTTTGAAGAAGGCACACTCACCGAAGAAGAGATGGCGCAAGGTTTGAAATTGGGCGTGATTAACCGTGGCACATTCCCCGTGATTTGCGTGGCAACGAAAAACGACCAAGGTGTTACCCGTTTAATGGAGATATTGAAATCGAGCGCTCCTGCTCCTGATGAAATGCCCGGCGTTTCCACAGAATCTGGCAAAACTTTGGCTTGCAAAACCAGTGACCCCGCTACCGCTTATATTTTCAAAACCGCTATTGAACAGCATCTTGGCGAAGTTTCTTTCATGAAAATTTATGGCGGCGAGATTACAGAAGCTATGGATATGGTGAACACCGTTTCAAGCAGTAAGGAACGTTTATCACAACTGTTCTGCATTGCCGGCAAAAACCGCGAAAAAGTTGAAAAAGCTGTGGCAGGAGACATTATTGCCACCATCAAATTAAAAGGCACACAAACAGGTCAAACCTTAGTGAAATCAGGCGATGAGGTAATTATCCCCACCGAATATCCTGAACCAAAATTCCGCACAGCCGTACGTGCTAAAAATAGCTCCGATGATGAAAAATTGGGCGCAATCTTAAACGAATTTAAGAAAACCGACCAAACATTCTTAGGCGAACAGTCGAAAGAGTTGAAACAGATTATTATCTCAGGACAAGGCGAACAACACCTGAACATTATCAAATGGATGATAGAAAAACTAAACAAGATAGACATTGAATTTTATCCGCCTAAAATCCCTTACCGCGAAACCATTACTAAATCCTCAGAGGCTATGTACCGCCATAAAAAACAATCGGGCGGGGCAGGGCAATTCGGAGAAGTTCACATGTTGGTTGAGGCATACTATGAAGGGATGCCGAACCAAACCAAATATCCTGTTCGCGGAACAGACAGTTACGACTTGGCTTGGGGCGGTAAATTGATTTTCAACAACTGTATTGTTGGTGGCGCTATCGACGCACGCTTTATGCCCGCCATCCTCAAAGGGATCAACGAAAAAATGGAGGAGGGACCGCTCACCGGTTCTTATGCCCGCGACATCGTCATCAATATTTACGATGGAAAGATGCACCCCGTTGACTCTAACGAAATGGCATTCAAATTGGCAGGACGTAACGCCTTCCGCGAAGCGTTTAAAAATGCCGGTCCTAAAATCTTGGAACCCATTTACGATGTGGAAATCTTCGTTCCCTCCGAAAGAATGGGCGATGTGATGACCGACTTGCAAGGACGCCGCGGCGTAGTCATGGGTATGGACAGTGAAGGTGAATTTCAAAAGATACGCGCAAAAGTGCCTTTGGCTGAAATGAATAAATATTCAACCACTTTAAGTTCCGTTACTTCGGGTCGTGCTTCATACGGCATGAAATTTGCAGAATATCAACAAGTTCCGGCTGATGTTCAAAATGAGATTATCAAGAAATACGAAGAAGAAAACAAGGAAGAGGATTAATCAAGGTCAGGAGGAAGGTGCATGTCATCAAACTCATCTTCCTCTTTAGCATTGGGTATGGCGCGTTGTAATGACGTAACCAAAGAGCCAATCATTTTGGTGAGTTCCATCATTTGGTTAACAGAATATTCTTTATCTTCCTCATCCATAATACCTAAACGCAGGGCTATTTCGGTATAAACTACGCATTCGCGTACGGAACTTTTTGCCATTTTTAAGTAATAAATGAATTG
>WQSU01000314.1 GCA_009787675.1 Lentimicrobiaceae bacterium | reverse complement strand
TAACGGAATGCAGCTATCGTGTGTGGATACATTTTCTACCGAGCGATATTCCCTAACGGGAATGAATAAACAGAATTGGGTGTCTTTCGCACAAAACAGGACTACGACGCTTACCGTACCTAACCTGTTATTTTTCTTGCGTACAAACATGTGCAAAAGTACAATTCATATTTCAATTTTTTATCAAAAATTTCTGCGCCACCCATTTTGAAAAAAATATTCATATATTGAATTGATTATGTGATAGATATGATTTTTTACATTTATTATGATGAAGTCAGGAAATCTAACCGGGTTTTGTTGGGTGCCTCATTGTCGAAGTCAGGAAAATGCTTAACTATCCTTTCCTGTTAAAAATCGCTTACCTTGTTCGGTAATGAGATATTTTTGATTTGACGCGGTTGGTTTGTCTGGATTGGTTTTTCTTATAAAGCCAACTGTTTCTAATGGGTTAAGGTAATTTTGGCGGAATTTGCCTTTATGTTTATAGTCAAAGAGTGCCATCAATTCATCTACAGAAAGAGGCAAACCCAACATCAATAATATGTATATAAGATATTGAAGTTTTTTATTAGGTAACTTGGTCGGATTTTCATCAACTGACTTGTGCCCTTTTTCGATTGGACTTATACCCTCAAAATGTTTATACTGCTGATTTTCAGACACAATTATTTTCATAGACTTATGCCCTTTTTCATCAAGACTTGTACCCTTTTCTTCATTCAACCTATGCCCTTTTTTGTCTGGACTTAGTCGGTTTTCATTATTGCTTTCAAGATATTCCGCCAATTGCTTATTTTCTTTTGTAGGACTGAAATCTCTTTTATGCCCTTTTTGTTCCGCAATCAACGCATAATCATTGCCTAACAATTTTAATCCCGATTTTACAAATGATTTGTCGTAGGGCGATTCGATACATTTTCTTACAAATAGTTTCAATTTTTCATCTTTTTTATTTGAAAAATAATTTTCAATACTACTCCACGTCGGTTTTATAATATTAAAACCAATGATAGTATCCCAAAAATCTGGGATATAGCTTGCAGTTTCATAACTTTTAATAAGTTCAGGATTAATGTAATATATAACAGTAGTTTAAAGAGCCAAGAAAAGGGCGCCCTTTTCAGAGCGCCCCTTTCACCCAAATTATTAAGAAAACCACGAGGTTTTTCGGTAGATATAAGAGCGTTGCGCGCAACGCTCTTACGGTTAATGAATTACAACCTTCGTTGTAATTTGTTGGTTATCGGCGGTGATTATGCGAACTAAATAGATGCCAACCGCCACATTCAGCGCAACTTCGGTCTTTTCAATGAGTACAGGACCTACCCAAAGCAAACGTCCGTAGATGTCTAAAATCTCAGCTTGTTTTACAGGGATAAGTTGCTCGTTCAGAATAGTAACCACGTTTTTATGGCTGAATATTTTGAAAGCTGCCTCATCATTATCATCAATGCCTTGTCCATAAGCGAAGTGCGCCATTATGGTGCTGTTTTCCTTAACGTTGTGGAAAGTGTAGCTTGTGGTCGCGCCCATAGAAACTCCATTCACCACCACATCTTTAATGCAATAGCCCGGGTTGGGGGCAATTTCAAAAGTCTTGTCGTCGCCGTGCGTTACGGAAAGCACACCGGCAGGCGTAATAGTTCCACCGGTAAATGCTTGCGCCCTAATCTCGTATTTGTTAAGCATCACACCCTCAATGGTAATCACTTGGTTCATGACTATATTGTTGAGGATGTAAACACCATTGGCAAAAGGATTAAGAACCAAACCATTTACGCGCACAACGATGATGGATTGTGAATATCCTTCTTCAAGGTCAATAACAAACTTGTAGGTTCCGCCATGCGCCACCGGAGAGCTTGAGCCTTCCACCGGCGTTACGAGTGCTCCCGAAACAGGCTGATAGATAACCTCATACATCTTCTTCTCGAATTGAGCGGCAATGGTGTGATGGGCAGTTACATTAAAGAAAGTATAATTACCGGCTTGCACCGCCTCTTCTTTATTAATGCCGTCAATTAATACGCGCACTAATTCGCTGCCCGGATAGGCTTCAAAATAGAAGGTCTTGTCGGTGTTGTTCGGTACAATCACAGCGCCTGCGGGATTGATCGTTCCGCCCTCCGTTGCCGATGCTTCAATGATAAAGCCATCAGCGGCAAACGTAATGTGAATGGTGTGATTACTTGTTACATCCATGAAACGATACATGCCGTTTTCGATAGCCAGCGGATTGTTTACACCGTCAATAATAGCGGCTTGTACATGGTATCCATCGTGAGAATCAAAAACATAGATTTCAGAATGGGCGCCGTACTCTACGTAAGCCACGCCTGCGGGCACAATATATCCGCCCACCGTGTGGGTTGCCGTAATGGTGAACTGCATTTTTGTAAAAGTAACCTCAACGGTGTGATCTTGCGTTACATTGAGAAGCGTATAAGCGCCGGCTTGTGCGGCAGCAGGGTTTTCAATTCCATCCACCCATACCGTGTTCACTTTGTAACCGGTTTGCGGTGTGAATGTTAACGTTACATTATCCCCATGTCCAACCAAAGGATTAGCAGGCGAGATGCTACCGTTAGCGCCTGCAAGGGTTGTGATTTGATACATTTTCTTGGTGAAGAATGCAGTAATTTCA
>WQSU01000313.1 GCA_009787675.1 Lentimicrobiaceae bacterium | reverse complement strand
CAGGATGAATTTGATTCTTCATAATGTTGAGAAGAGTCAAATGCGTCTGAGAAACGGCGATACTCTTGATGAAGATTGGCCGACAGACGAGCCATATTTATTTAATACCGTAGTTATGAATCCCCCCTACTCCGCTGTCTGGAGCGCGGATGACAAATTTTTAAGCGACCCTCGTTTTGAAAGATACGGTAAGCTTGCTCCAAAATCAAAAGCCGACTTTGCTTTTTTACTGCACGGTTTTTATCACCTTAATGAAAAAGGAACAATGGGAATAGTACTGCCGCACGGCGTATTATTCAGAGGCTCAGCAGAAGGCATTATCAGAAAAACATTGCTTGAAATGGGCGCGATAGACGCTGTTATTGGTCTTCCCCCCAACATCTTTTTCGGAACAAGCATACCAACCGTGGTTTTAATTTTAAAGAAGAATCGTACTAATCGTGATGTTTTTTTTATTGACGCTTCAAATGATTATGAAAAGCAAAAAAATCAGAATAACTTACGGAACGAAGATATTGCAAAGATTGTAGATGCATATAAAAAACGAAAAAATATTTCAAAATACGCTCATGCAGCTTCTTTTGAAGAAATTGCCGACAATGAATATAATCTCAATATACCGCGCTATGTAGACACTTTTGAGGAAGAAGAACAAATTGACATCGTTGCGCTAAGCAAGGAAATGATAGACCTTAATAAACAGATTAAGCAAAGTGAAACTGATTTTTTAAGTTTGTTAAATGAACTTGCTGTAACAGATGAAACAAGAGATATAATTGAAGCAACAAAGCGAATCTTTATACAGGAGGGAAAGAGATGAATGAACTCAATCAAGAGCAATTAAGTCGAATTTATATAAAAGGTTTTAAATCTATAAAGGAATGTGATTTAGAGTTGAGTAATATCAACGTGCTTATTGGCAGCAATGGCGCCGGTAAAACAAATTTAATTTCCGTTTTTGAAATGCTGCAAAATATTTTAGAACAGGAGTTGTCGTATTACGTTGGGAAAAAGGGTGGAGTAACTTCATTGTTTTATAATGGAAAAGAAACTACTGACAGTATTTCTACAGAATTTTATTTTGGATCACTTGTGTATACTTTTGAGCTCGAGTGGACAGATAACAATAACTTACTTTTTCGAAGCGAGAGTATTATAAATGAAGGGAAAGAAATTATGGGTAAAGGTGGTCATAGCGAATCAAAAGTAAAAGATGAGATTCAAAAAATTTCTATAAATACTAAGTTTCCGAAGATGATGTCGAACCCGAGTTGGCGTGTTTACCGTTTTCAGGACACAACTTCATCTTCACGAATAAAAAGCGAGCAAAATATTTCAAATGACATTTCTTTAATGTCCGATGGTCGAAATTTGGCGGCTTTTCTTTATAGATTAAAAAATTGCTTTCCAAAAGAATATACCGATATTCTTCGTGCAGTGCAATTAGTTGCGCCTTTTTTCAAGGATTTTGTGTTATCACCAAATGAATTAAATAATGAACAAATCGTACTGCGTTGGCAGCATAAAACAAACAAAGATGTTTTTTACGCAATGCAATTGTCAGATGGCACTCTACGCTTTATTTGTCTTGCTGCCCTGCTATTGCAGCCAAAAGAACTCCAGCCAGAAATTATTATAATAGATGAGCCAGAACTTGGTCTTCATCCATTTGCAATAACTATTTTTGCCGAGATGGTGCAAAAGGCGGCTGTTCAGAGGCAGGTTATTTTTGCTACCCAATCGGCAGAGCTTCTCAATTGTTTTTCACCGGATGATATTGTCGTCGCAGAATATGATATAGATGGCTCAAAATTTAAACGCATGAGCAGTAAACAGTTAGCATATTGGATAGAAAATGACTACTCAATAGGAGAGATGTGGAACAACAATATTTTGGGCGGGAGGTTTGCCCGATGAAGGATGTAATTATCTGCTGTGAAGGCGACACAGAGGAACTTTTCGTTGAAAGAATTCTCGCCCCATATCTTGAGCAATCAGGCTTATCAGTGATTCTACGAGGTATGAAGGGTGTATCCAGTTATAAAAAAATCAAACAATTCCTTGTTGGTTACTGCCAATCATACCCGGAAGCGCTTGTAACTACGATGATTGATTATTATGGAACAGCAAGGTTAATGAAGGATTTTGTCTCGAACGAAGGAGATATTTATAGCCGAGCTCTTGCAATTGAAGCGGCTGTTGAGAAGGATTTAAACCGTTTAAACCTAATGTTTAATTTAACATTACATGAATTTGAAGGTTATCTTTTCTCGAATACAGCAGCCTTTGAAGGCATTGCAAGTAAAAGCCAACTTGCGGAGTTGGTAAACATCAGAAGAAGAGTAAAAACTCCTGAACACATTAATAACAAGTATGAAACAGCGCCCTCTAGGCAGATTAAAGGCGTGATACCTGATTATTCCAAAAGGCAAGATGGCATAGAAATTGCCGGACGCATAGGTGTAGATAAAATCGCATTGGAGTGCCGCCATTTTGCAGACTGGTTAGCAAAATTGACCGCTTGGGCAAAGGATGGCTCACAATGAAAAATGTGCCGGAAATAAGATTTAAGGGCTTCACTGACGCTTGGGTTCAGCGTAGGTTTGGGGAGGTAAGTACAAGTTTTTCAGGAGGAACCCCAAGTGTCGGAA
>WQSU01000312.1 GCA_009787675.1 Lentimicrobiaceae bacterium | reverse complement strand
TCCGACAGCGGAACGGAATTACCATTTGCCAAACTACTCTTGCTGTCGGCTGCCACCTTCTCCTCAGAGAGGAGAAGGAATTTGTCCTTCCGGCAATTACAAATCTTGTTCCGTTGGCTGAAGCCAACGGCAGTTGGACTTTGAACCTTGAATCTTAAACCTTAAATAAATTTTATGAACCTCCGAACCCCTTTCCGAAATAAAACCTACAGTATTTTAAACATTGTGGGGCTATCTACAGGCATTACCGCGGCGGCGTTGATTTTGCTTTGGGTAGAAAGTCATGTTAATTTTAACAAAGAATTACCCAAATTGAAAAATCTGTATGTTGTGGCGCAAAACCAGCGCTATGGCGATAATATTAAGACATTCTCTGTGGCGATGGGACCCTTGGCGGAAACGTTGAACAAAGAGTTTCCCGAAGTAAAGTGCAATACCCGCGAAAGTGAAAGTTTTTCGTTGTTTACCACCGAAGAAAATCTGCCGCCAATGGCAGAAAATGGGTTCTATGCTGATTCAACCATATTTTCTATGCTTGATGTGGCGTTTATTACAGGAACACCGCAAACAGCTTTTAACGAGGCTTTTTCAATAGTGATCAGCGAAACCATGGCAAAGAAACATTTCGGTGAGAAAAACCCTATAGGGCAAATTCTGATTAAAATAGATGAAAGATCGTATCAAGTAACCGGTGTTTTTAAAGATTTACCCAAAAATATATCCTACAGTTTCGATTGGGTGATCCCTTTTCGGGTGTTAGAAAGAGATTTTGACGAAAAAGGCTGGGTTGATGTTGATAACTGGCGGACTTGCTGGCTGACCTGCTTGGTAGAATTGCACCCCGATGTGGATGTGGAAGCTTTAAACCTGAAACTGAACAAACTCGTTTATGAGAAAACCGGACATGAAAATGCGGCAGAACTCTTTCTTTATCCATTAAGCAAAACCCATCTCTATGGAGTATGGTATTTTAAGGATGGCAAACCCACCGGAGAAGGTTTAATTACGAAAGTACGCTTGTTCTTTTGGATTGGAATGATTATTTTGATTATTGCCTGCATCAACTTTATGAATCTTTCTACCGCCCGTTCCGAGAAACGTACAATGGAGGTTGGAATCCGGAAAACATTTGGAGGCAGCCGGTGGAGACTTATCGGGCAGTTCATGGGTGAATCGGCGGTGATTACATTTACTTCCTTACTTATTGCCATTCTGTTGATAAACTTGTGTTTACCTGCATTTAATAGTTTAATAAACGGAAATTATGAATTTAACTTTACCAATCCTTACCATTCTTTGGGATTGTTGAGTATTGGTATAATATGTACCTTGTTTTCAGGAAGTTATCCTGCATTTTATCTTTCTTCTTTTGCGCCCATCAAAACTTTGAAAAAATTAAAAAATACGGGTAATAACAGTGTCGTTTACATTCGCAAAGGACTTTTTGTCTTTCAATTTGTGATCTCTTTTGTGTTAATTTGTGCTACTATGGTTATTTATTTGCAAATCAGACATGCACAAAACCGCCCTTTAGGTTTTGAAAAAGAAAATTTGATTATGTTTTCTACTTCCAACGAAATTAATCAATCTCAAGAAATCGTAATCAATGAATTACAACAAACAGGAGTGGTTGAAAATGCGGGATTTGCGAGCAACAGTATTTTTGCTTGCTGGAATAATGGCGGTAGTTATAATTGGCAGGGTAAAGAACCTGATTTTGATGTTTTAGTAACCAACCTCCATGTTAGCCCCGGCTTCATAGAAACAGCAGGTATGACGTTTAAGGATGGAAAAGGGTTTAACGATTTTATAGACTTTGAAAAAGAAGCAAAACCTCAAATCATTATTAATCAAGCATTCGCCGATATTATGGGAGAAGGAGGTGAGGTGGGGCATCTCATCCGTAGTAATTGGGATGAAAATACTGAAATCATCGGCATTGTGAATGATTTTGTTTACAACAATCTTTATCAAACCACACCGGGACCATTGGTATTCTATCCATGGTATCAAGATGGATATCTTTATGTTAGATTAAATCCAAATGTTGATACGCAAGATGCGATTGCCAAAGTGCAAGAAACTCTGCACAAGTTTAGTCCCAATTTCCCATTTGAGCCGCAATTTATGACGAACATGTTTGATAATAAATTTAGCAATGAGCGTTTTGTGGGCAAATTGGCTTCCCTGTTTGCGGTGCTTGCTATCATCATCTCCTGTTTGGGATTGTTGGGTTTGAGCACATTTTCGGCAGAGCAGCGCACCCGCGAGATTGGCATTCGCAAAGTGTTCGGAGCTACTGTCCCAAAAATCGTTAAGCTACTCGGATACAACTTCATCATACTCATTGCCTTGTCGTTTATCATCGCCATTCCTTTGGCATGGTGGGCAACCACCCAATGGCTAAAATCTTACCCATACCACATCACCATAAGTTGGTGGATTTTTGCCGCCTGTGGCGTATTAGTCATCCTCATCGCCATCCTCACCGTAAGCGTCCAATCCATCAAAGCCGCCCTAACAGATCCGGTGAAGACGATAAAAATGAACCAGTAAGAATTAGGAATTAAGAATCAGTAGTGTTGCGTTGTTTATAAATTAAGTTCTTTGAAATTATTGGATATCAGATTATTATAGCGGTTTTTCGATTCA
>WQSU01000311.1 GCA_009787675.1 Lentimicrobiaceae bacterium | reverse complement strand
GCATTTCAACGGGGAAAAATTTGCTTTGCCACAGCTTGGCACCGGCATAAGCCAAGTGCTGCCCATTCTCGTAATGTGCCTAGCAGCCGAACCTGGCTCCACAATAGCCATCCAAGAACCGGAAGCGCATCTCCATCCAAAAATGCAATCAAGGCTAGCGGACTTCTTCATCGCCATGTCTTTATCTGGGCGGCAATGCTTAATCGAGACGCATAGCGAGTATATGATTGAGCAGTTACGGTATCGGGTTATCACGCAAGAAGAGACGGACAAGGAAAAATTACACGAAAAAACAAAGCTGTACTTTGTTTCTAAAAAGGAAGGAGTCTCACAATTCAAGAAGATAGAAATGAACAGTTACGCCAAGCTTTCAGAATGGCCAGAAGACTTTTTTGATGAATCCAATAAACTCGCGGATAAAATAACAGATGAAATTCTAAGGAAACTGGAAGGCGATGATTTAGATGACTAGCTATTCTATTGACGGTTCAGTATATATTTTCCCATTTTACGAATATGTCGAAAACCGAACAAAAGTAGTGAAGTATTTATCGACTATCAAAAAATTAAAAAAACTACTATTAGACGACCAACCTAAGCATTTTAGATATTACGTGTTCAAAGATGACATAAAATTAATCAAAAAAAACGGAAAATTTGATTTAGCAACAATCCATATTAACAAGTTTGATGAAAATGAATTGGAAATACCTTTCGATATGCGTGATGTGTTAAATCAATACAAAAAAACATTAGGCCAGTTGCGAAATAGACTGATTCCAGAAAATGAAGATCGCATACAGGATTATATTGTTTTTGAAAAATGGTTTGATATAAATGACGTAAATTTCAAATTGGTGCCATCGTTGCCAGACAATATTCGCATGAATATTCAAAATAAAGTTCTTGAAAAAAATTTACGAAAACACATTACGATGATAGCAATACTTAATAAGTACGTTTACGAAAACAGCGATCAGCATGGTATTATCCTTGGTGATACAATTGACATCAAAGATATTCGTGTGACTGCTAACTTTGATATCGATATGGCGACAGGTTCATATGAAAACAAAGAAGGAAAAGTAATCAATTATGTTCGAAAAATAAAAAATCTGCCTACAAAAAACATACAGATAAAAGACCAAGTTGTAAAATTTCATACACTAGGTATGCTTGTGGAAAAAGGCAATCAATACCAAGACTGGAAAAAAGTGCTTTCAGATGCAAAAACTGCTTTTACCAAGCATGTGATTTTTGGAACAGAAGTAGAAACCAGTATCTTTCAGTATATTAATTTTGTTAATAGTCAACGTGAATATTTCCCAAATCAAATCGACAGGTGGCTAAAGAAATTGCCTGATATTCTGCACTCGAATTTAAAAACACTCAATGATTTTCTTGTTGCAATAAAGGTGAGCCTAATAAAAACAGAAAANCAGATACCCAAAGGTTACAGAGAGCATTTTCATTGTAACGAAAATTGTGAATTTATAAATTTCTGTAGCTCGAATATTCGTATTTTTGGTGCCAACTGTGTTGATGAAACACAAAACAGCAAACGCAATTTATTTGTCAAAAAAGACAGGACAAGAAAAAATGCGGAGAATGAAATCGCGGAATACAATCTGCATCTGAGAGTCAATAACACGGACTGCAAACACGAGTTATGGTTTTTGAACATGCGAATCTATTTCAGGTGGATTCCGCCCAAAAAAATTGAAATAGGTTGGATAGGAAGGCATCTTTATCTTCCTTGTAAACCAAAAGATTATGAGCCCGGTAATGCTCTTTGTAAAAATTGCCCTCGAAAAGAGGATCCAGACTTTACTGAAGAAGATAGGTATAATAGGTACATAGCCCAATGGGAAAAGCCCAAAACCGATCCAAATTCGGCAAATCCAGAGAAAGATGAACATGATTGAGGATAAAATGGTAAATATCAGAAAATAGAACAAAACACTCATGAAATTCGCCCAAAGTCTTTATGTTTAGATGAAAATAGACATTATAAAGGGTGAGGGGATTTTAGGAATTTAAGGCAATTTTACCTAGAATTTGTCTTGTAAACCGTTAAGTTCCTAGAAAAACGGGCATTGTATATAATAGGAGACAGAAAAATGAAGACAGTGGTCATTACAGTGCCCATGATGCCGCTGGATGCCGTAAAATCCATAACCTACCCTATGGACGGCAACAAGGCAATAGAATATGGCGAACCCGTTAGGTGTCCGATTAACGGCGTTCTTGCCAAAACCATGAAAAACGGCGAAAAGATAAAGGTTATTTACATCGTTACCACTGGCTCCAACAGCTATTGCCAGCAAATGAAGGAAATTTTTATCGCCGAGCTTGAACACATCAACAAGGAAATCGGAGCCATTTTGAGCTATGACACCGTGGAAATGGAATTCAGGGCCACAATGCAGACCTACAATAAGCTCATACTTGATCTTGCCGAGATAGTTCCTGACAATGCGGAAATATTTGCCGACATAACCTATGGCTTTAAAACAGAGGTTCTTTCGTTTGTTTGTGCGCTCAGGTTTTTAGAGGAATTCAGGGACGCGACTGTCCAGCACTTTATTTACGCGAAACTTGAGCGCAATTACAAAACGCGTCAGTATGAAAACCCTATGATTTACGACATCACGTCC
>WQSU01000310.1 GCA_009787675.1 Lentimicrobiaceae bacterium | reverse complement strand
AACCCATTAGCGTTTTTTCTATTAACTTTTTTTCATTATCTTCATCCTTTCTTGTTCTACTTTAACATACTTTTGCTTAAGTTGTTGGCATTGAGCGTCAATCTATTTTTCGACAAGTAAATGGTTAATTCTGTCTATTTCTCTTTTCTGTTAATTTTTTATGCTCTCGTCAAAGTTAATGCGTTAAAAATTTTGAAAAATAATTTTCAAAATGCAAGCTCGTTTTTTGTTGTCGAAATTTTACCTTGCGAATATTGTCAAAATGGCTTAAAATAAGGACAAACAGGCGGTTTGCTTATTTTTTGGTTAATTACATACGCTACAACGATAGGCCTAATAAAAGGCGTAGCGTCCTTCAAGCCGGAGAGAGGCGTGAGGCTCTCAACGTACGCAATCCGCTGCATAGAAAATACCATACCTATACAAAGGTAACAGTGATATCTTGTGGTGTTTTATTTATTTGACTTCGGGTCAAGTTGACCCGAGGTTTACCACTCCTTAATTTCATTTTTCATTGGTTAAAATCCATAAGAAATGCACGAATTAAGTTGGCAATTCTTTCGGGCTCGTATTGATGTAAAAAGTGACCGCTATCAAAAAATTCAATTTGAGCGTCGGTAGCCCGTGCAAATTCTTCTTGATATGGAATCCAAAATGCCCCAATTTCATAAGCAAACTCTCTTGATGTTAAAAGTAAAATAGGCAAATGGGGAATACCGTTATCCATTACCATCTGTGCATTTGTAATGGCATATCTCGTTTCTGCAAATGCAGTTCTATTCATGGCGTTACGGTATAATAAAAGTCTTGCTCTGTCATATTCGTCTGGCGTAAGCAGTTGTCCGTATGGATAGATTTGAGTGCGAATGAAAGAAAAGCGTTGCAAGCCCATCCATGAAAGCATACGGAATATTTGCGCTTCAAAAACCCTACCGTCAATATGACCGCCTAAATAAACGGCAGGGTGTGCCATGTCAATCCCTATTATTCCAATAACTTCTTCCGGATAAAGTTGCGCCCAACGCAACGCTTCTATCCCACCCATCGAAGCAGGCAACAAAACAAACGAACCTGTTTCACCAAGTTCAAATAATGCGGCTCTCATTTCCGATACAATGGTGTCTACATCTCTTGGCGCATCTGTAAAATCAGAATAGCCATATCCAAATTTTTCGATTACCGCAATACGATAATCGTCTGTCAGCAATGAATAAAGAGGTCTAAAATCATATGCAGGCGCAAATGTTCCGTGTCCCGAAAGAAAAACAAGAAGCGGGGCTTCGATATTATCCCCTGCAATATAGACGTGCATTTGCCTACCATTTACTTCAACCATGTAGCCAATAGGCACAAGTTGGTCACGCTCTATGCGTAAATTTATTCTGTGAAAAATCGTTACGCCAAGTAGAAATGCTATAAGAAGTGCAATAATAACACCTATACCCATTCCAATTTTTTTAAAAGTTTTTTTCATACAGCTATCATCCTTTGCCTCTTGTTGTCGATTTTTCGTTCAAAAAATCTGCAATTCCACGGACAAGAATTTTTAACCCTTGTTGCCGACTTTTATTGCCATAATCTTGTTCACTTGTTGCGAGTTCCCTAAGCGAATCTGTGAGATAGGCAAGCGTTCCCCCATCTTCCTCTGAAAGCCCAAATAATTCCCCTACTTGTGCGAGATTATTATGTGACTTTAATTTTTCCTGCTCCCTTGTTTTGGCGGGCAGTTTACGCATAAGATAGTGCATATCTTCGGATTTCAAGTACAAAGCAATGCTATCGGGAGCAAGATAAACGTCAAAAAGCATTCGTTCAACATTTTCTCTGAAATTTTCCGCACTATAAGAAAGATTCATCATAGTTTCAAATGTTTTACGTTCAGATTGACTTATCGTTTCGTAAAGAAGCTCCTCCTTTGATTGAAAGTAAAAATAAAACGAGCCTTTCGCTATTCCAACTGATTTTGTAAGGTCATCAACAGTTAAACGTCGCAGTCCTTTGTTTTTAATTAGTGTAATACTTGCTTGGCGAAAAGCATTTTTAGTTGTTTCGCGTTCATCGTTACTAATAGCCTTTGGCATACCTTACTCCTTTTCATGATGACCTTTATTGTTCAATATGGTCACTATAAAATAATACAATCTAACTGTCAATCAATAATAAAAATAACAATCCCAATAAAAAACGCCGCTTCTTTTGAGTCAAAGAAACGGCATTTATGTGTAGGTTAGCTCGGTTATTGGTTTATTTTGTGTAGTACCTTGTACTGGATTGATTCAATCATAATATCAAGAATCTCCAGCTTTTTTTCTTTTGGAAAGGATTGGAGTCCTTTCTCCACCTGCGCAGCATAGAAATCGATTAGTGTTTCTTCAAAACGGCGTATGGCGTTCTCGCTCTTTGGTAGGTGCAGGGTTGACTTTATTTCCTTTTTCTGTCGCCCTATAAGAACTTCTCCTTTCGCAAATAAATAAATTCTATTCATACAAAAAGCTCCCTATGATACGGGAGCCAAAAATTATGTAAACATTATAGGGCTTTGATATTACTTACTATTCATCCTCCATTGTCTTGGTGACAAACCCATCACGGCTTTAAACGCACGTGAAAAATTAAATGTATTGGAATAACCTACCGTAAGACTTATTTCCCCTATTGTCTGGTGGGTAG
>WQSU01000309.1 GCA_009787675.1 Lentimicrobiaceae bacterium | reverse complement strand
GTTGTCCTGCTTGGTATGTAATTGTTGAAGTGAGAACACCGTTGGTGTAAAACCGCCAAACACCGTCGAGCAAAAAATCTTTTCGGTTGCCTTCGCTCACCAAGTTTCCTTGCTCGTCAAATGTTCGCCAAAAGCCATCTGGTCGGCCATTCCGAAGATAGCCCTCACTCGAAATTTCGCCATTTCTGTGCTGAAATTGTGTAAAAACCATCTCGCCCGCTTGTGCCAAAAGCACCGCAGAAAAGCAGAAGGTTAGTATGAAAGCAAACCGTTTCATACCACAAAGATACGAAAAAAAACCGAAATCTACAAAGACACAAACAAATCAATTCTTTTTTTTTATGAACTGACTATCCATTGCCTCCATTTTAATACCAACACCCAAGCACACCAGAATAAACTTAAAAGGAAAACGATAAGAGAAAGAATAANAATCTGATTTCTCTGGTGGATCGGATTAACAACCTCTCCATTATAAACTATTTCTCTGAAGAATTTTTTACCTCTCATCGTAAAAAAATGGAACGTGATTTCACCACCTAATAAAGCTAACAACTTGCTCGAATTTTCTTCCGTCTTTGTTATCCTATATTCTTCTCCTTCAATAGTAAATACGAACCTATCTGCGTTGTAGAATCGGAGATTTCTCCCGCCCCCGCTACTAGTCCGGTCAGTCCTCTCTTCAATACTTTCCACTATTCCTGTTTTTTGCGGATAAAAAATATCTGGCAAGAAAGAATAAGCGGAAAGCCCTGAAACCACAAGAAATACAGCTCCAAATGGATAGTTGTTCAATAGCAAGGTTTTGATTTTTTTAATGCGTGATTTCATCTGTTCTTAATGTATTCCGCTGGCGCGGGTCTGCGACCCGTGCCGTGTTTAATCTTTCCATGTATTTTTATTTGTTATGAAAAAGCACACCGAATAACATTCAGTAATGTTTTACGCTTAGTTCCATACAAAACTTGAATATTTTTCTCTTTAAGACGGGCTAAATAATCAATCAAATTTTTTTCTTCNGCCAAAGATTTAATCAGCACTTCAATCTCATATTCTTTCTCATTTTTCATTTTAATGATAAGCCAATTATTTTCAGCCCCTTTGAAATACCTTCGTGCATAAATAGGCTTTTCTTTACTTGAATCTAAAAGAAGTTGTATAGAAGAAATTTCGGAATGCATAAGTTCTATTTCTTTAATTTGCTTTTCTTTCCCAAAGAAAATTTCTTTCCCATTTTTGAATTTAATGTACCTTGTCTTATCTTGCTTAGTACCTACCTTATTGTCTGACAATTCAATTATTCCCTGCGTTTTCTCCGTCAATAAAGAATAAACACCGACAAGAAATAAAAACATTGTAGAGTAAAATAATATGGAGACCTCTGTCTGTGTAATTTCGGGCATAACACGATAAATCCAACCCGCATCTCTGTATGCACTCCCTGCTCGAAGTCCGATACCTGAACATATCACAAGGAAAGGAAGTGCGCATAAAAAAACACCTGCATTTGATAGCAAAAACTTAGTTGTATTTATTATCGTGAGTTTCATAATTTATAATTTACCATATAAAATTTCATGATATTTATTGCAAAGATACAAAAAAAAGTGAAATGCGAATTTTTAACACTTTTTTAACTAAATTTATTTGGCAGAGTGAAAAAAATGTCGTAACTTTGCAGTGCNTAAAAAGAATAAAACTATGCCGAAAAAACCGTATAACTATACTGATGCTGAGGACGAGCCAATGACGCTTAATGAGCCTGCTTTGGCTTATCAAACGGCTAATCGTAGCGAGCCAATGACTGCCGAAACTTCAACATCCAAAGGAATGTTTGACAATCCGAATGTGCCGTTTCATTGTACGGAGGAGGAGTTTTTGGCGCATATCCATCGCATTGAACAAGGGGAGTTTATGACAGCTGAGCAATCTGATAGATATTTTGAAGAATGGAAGAAAGAGTATCTGGCAAACCGTATGCGACAAGCATAAGGTTCGAAGAAAGCCGTCTGCAAATTTACGATTACTCGCTTGAAACATTCGGTATCTTTCAGGCGGAGCGCTATTTGGAAAAAATAAAAAAAGCGATTCACTCTCTTCCGATCTGGTATTTATTGTATCCCGAATGTCGTCATATTCGCACTAAAAGCCGAATATATCGCAATATTATTGTTGGATCACACTTAATTATTTACCGAGTAACAAAGGAGCGTATTGAAGTGCTTGACATTGTACACTCGTCGTCAAGTGTCAGTAAAATTCGTGGCACACGTCAAATTCAGATATAGCCTCGTTGACACTACATCCGATGTGTGAGTTTATTGACAAATCGGGAGTTCATAAAAAACTCTTTGGCGACAATGCGTAAAAGCGTGTAAACGGGGATGGCCAAAACCATTCCAATTACGCCAGCAATGGCTGCGCCCATCATGATCACAATAAAAATTTCGACGGGATGTGCCTTGACGGATTTGGAATAAACCGCTGGTTGAATGACCATATTGTCAAACAAATTGCACACGCAAAACGCAATCACAACTTTTATCGGAACCCAAATTAGTTCGGGCGCAAAACCTCCGGAAAGGGCAGCAATATAAGCCAATGTAGAGGCAATCACCGCACCGAGAACTGGTCCCAAAAACGGAATAATGTTGAGCAATCCGCCCAAAAAT
>WQSU01000308.1 GCA_009787675.1 Lentimicrobiaceae bacterium | reverse complement strand
CCCCCGCCTGACAGATAACGTCCCAGCGGCTTGGCGCAGGCGGGGCTTCCACTGCCGTTCGGACGGGAGATAAACTTCCAAATTTGCACAAACTTTCGGGCGAGTTACTGCCCCGCTTGCGCCAAACCGCCCGTTAGGTGCAGGCATTACCTGTTTTTTTATCGTTATTATTCTATTAACCACCTTTTTACCCCTTTTTCTGTTTGTGAAAACTCCACCCCGATTTTGACTATTTTTCTGTGCTCAGCAGTATACGGAATTGCGTAATCTTGGCTGTTGATTTGTTTTAAGGCATCTTCTGCCGTTGCCTTGTCATCCATTTTGAATTCGAAAATGTAAATACTATCGGCAGTTTTTACAACCACATCGGCTCTGCCTTTGCTGCTTTTTACTTCAGTTTGAATGAATTGCCCCATAAGCGTAAAGAGTTGCCAAAAAACAAATTGATAAAATTTTTCTATTTGTAGTTTTTGGGGAATTGCATCATATTCGATTGTGGCAAAATATGCCTGCAACATTTTCATTGTACCCTCAATATCACCTATTCGCAGAAGTTTTATAAATCCTGTGGCAGAAAATTTTGAAGAAGAAGTGCCAAACGAAGGAGTAAATTGCGGTAAAAGTTCGTTCAGAAAACCATATTTAACTTCTTCGTTGGGAAAACCTAATATATATTCATCTAAAATATTATCGTAATTTTTTATTGTTAAATATCCGCTTTGATAAAGTAATGGGACATAGTCTTCATTTTCAGCACGATAATCCATAAGCGAACTTGCAGCAATAGTAATATTATTTTCAAGTATTGGAATTTCAAACCCTGTATTTGCAAGATGTTTTGCCAAAAATGTCGGTGTGCCGGTAGCAAACCAATAGTAACGATATTTTTGTGCCGAAAATGTGTTAAGCAAACTGAAAGGGTTGTAAACGCCGATTAAATCTTCAGAAAAATGATAACCATTGTAAAGTTTCTGTAATTCAAACAATGTTTTTTCATACGATTTTTGCGTTGTTTTTGCCAATGCGGTAATTTCAGGTACAAAATTTTCTTCCAATTCTGTTTGTGTAATACCACAAATGCCTGAAAATTTACTATCCAAACTAATATCCGTAAGTTGGTTCAAGTCGCTGAAAACACTAACTTTTGAAAATTTCGTTACGCCTGTAAGAAAAACAAAACGTAAGTGAGCATCTTCAGCTTTGAGAACTCCGTAAAATCCTTTTAGGATTTGACGAAATTGCTCGTTAAGTTCACTGTTATCCATTGTAGAAATCAGTGGTTTGTCATATTCGTCAATCAACACAACCACTCTTTTGCCCGATTTTTCATAAGCCCTGCGAATTAATCCTGTCAAACGTGATGCAACCGTTGTTTCGTTTTTAACCTTTCCCCATTTTTGCTCATAGATAGACAAATTTGTCTCTAATGCTTGATAAAAAAAATCAATATTTTGATAACTGTCTCTGTTAAAATCTATATAAATAATTGGATATTCCGTCCAATCTTTTTCCCATTCAGCAATTTTAAGCCCTTCAAAAAGTTCTTTTTTTCCTTCAAAATAGGCTTTCAAAGTGGAAAGAAATAAACTTTTTCCAAACCTGCGAGGACGACCAAGAAAATAGGGACTGCTTGTTTGTCCTAATAGATAAACATATTGCGTTTTATCCACATAAAGACAATTATCTTTACGTAGTTTCTCAAAATCCTGTATGCCAATGGGCAGTTTTTGCATTGTATTCATAAGTAATAATACATTGATTATTTTATAAAACGCAAAAATAGTAAAATTATTTGAAGTCGAAAAATTATTTTTTTAAACATATACATATTTCCGTATGTATATCACAGTTATATCTTTTTATATTGCTACACAACGGATATTGATAACCAAAAGCGACAACGGATATTCAAATAATTTGACATCGTTATTGTACAACAAATAGTTCATTTTGCCTTCTATTAAATCCTTTGACCAATATGCAGCAACATCAGATTTTATTTTCCCTTCGGGGCTGTTTAGTGCTCCCCGTATAGGCAAGAAAATAGTATTAGGAGTAGTTCCAAAACTTAGTCCTTTTACCCCATTTATTTCTGTCAAAATGTAACCAGCATCAAGAAGTTTTTGCAATTCTTCTTTGGTGGGGATTCTCCATCCTACAGGGCTTGGGTCATTCTCTTTTATCCATTCCGTACCATCAGGCAGAGAATTATCCCAGTTGTCAACAAATTCACCTATGACTAACCAAGCCACTTTGCTGTTCCATTTGTATAACATTCCACTACTTTCTGGTTTTATAGCAAAAGTGCCGGGTTTGTCCACATTACGGGTTGCCCATTTTACACCATTAATCACTACGCCCTCGTCATAAGTTAGAGGGTCTCTTTCTTTGGTTTGCTCGTTGTCATCTTTTTTACAACCTAAAAATACTACTGTTACTGCGAGGCAGGCTACTCCAATTTTCACCACTTTCCTCAAATTTAATCTGACTTTAAACATATTATTAAAAGCGATTGACCTATACATCGACGAGGTTTTTAAATTAAAACTCATTTTATGTTAAGTCAGGTTGTTGCTTCTAACATTTTGGTGTTTTTTCCTTTGATTACCGCACTGTCGCCCGCTTGCACCTAACGTCCCAGCGGCTTGGCGAAGGCGGGGNNTNCACTGCNGNTNGGACGNGCGAGCGGAAGTGGCTG
>WQSU01000307.1 GCA_009787675.1 Lentimicrobiaceae bacterium | reverse complement strand
AGATTAAGATTGACAGCACGGAACACTTTGCTTTTGTTAAGAAGATTGTTGCTGAAAACAAACTGCATACGATATGCAGTAGTGGCAAATGCCCCAATCAGTGTGAGTGTTGGAGCAGAGGAACTGCCACTTTCATGATTATGGGGGATGTTTGCACACGAACCTGCAAGTTTTGCGCTACCAAATCAGGGAAGCCGTTGCCGTTGGATGGTTCCGAGCCAACCAAAGTGGCAGAAAGCATATCGCTTATGAAACTTAAACATTGTGTGATAACCTCCGTTGACAGAGATGATTTGCCGGATAAGGGCGCGGCTCACTGGGCAGAAACCGTGCGCCAAATTCGACAAAAGAACCCAAACACCCTTATTGAGCTTTTAATCCCCGATTATCAAAACGAATTATTGCAAATAGTTATTGATACAAAACCCAATATTATTGGACACAATTTGGAAACAGTAGAACGCTTAACCTCAGTAGCCAGAAGCAAAGCCACTTATAAAAACAGTTTGGAAACATTAAGGCAAATTGCGGCTTCAGGAATTGTAACCAAAACGGGCATCATCGTAGGTTTGGGAGAAACGGAGCAAGAGGTGATGCAAACTTTAACAGATGCGCGAAATGCAGGCGCCTCGGTTGTAACCATCGGGCAATATTTACAACCTACTAAAAACAATCTCGAAGTTACACAGTATGTTACGCCCGAACAGTTTGAAAGGTATAAGCAATATGCTTTGACATTAGGCTTTAAACATGTGGAGAGTGCGCCGTTAGTGCGGTCTTCTTATATGTCGGATAAAATCAATATTAATGTACATTTGCAGCGTTAAAAATCAAATAAATAATCTTTAACCATTGAGTACACAACTGCAAATACGCAATTCTACTGCCGATTTTTTGGTTTTCACGCGACAAAACAGTGAAGACGGTATAGCAGTACGCATTGAAGATGAGAATGTTTGGCTTGTAAGTGAGGCTATTGCTACGCTTTTTCAGAAAACTCGTCCTACAATTGTAGGACATTTAAAAAATATTTTTGCCAGCAAAGAATTAGACGAAAGTTCAGTATGTCGGAAATTCCTACATACTGCCTCCGATGGCAAAAACTATCAAGTAAAATATTACAGTTTAGAAGCCATCATCGCTGTTGGTTATCGTGCAGATTCACAGCGTGCTATTCAATTTCGACAATGGGCTACGAAAGTATTGAGCGAGTTCTCAAAAAAAGGGTATCTCCTCGATAAGAATCGTTTGATTAACGATCAAGTATTTTCAAAACAATATTTTGATGAGTTGATCGCCGACATTCAGGAAATAAGGGCAAGTGAAAGGAAATTTTACCAGAAAATAACCGATATTTATGCAACGGCTGTTGATTATGATTCAGACAGTCAAACAACCAAAGATTTTTTTGCCAATGTGCAAAATAAACTCCACTTTGCCATTCATCAAAACACAGCGGCAGAATTGATTATGAAGCGTGCAAATTCTAAAAAAGAAAATATGGGGTTAATGAATTGGAAGAATGCACCTTATGGAAAAATTATCAAAACAGATGTAAGTATTGCCAAAAACTATCTGTCGAAATTAGAACTCTCCGAATTGAACGAAATTGTTACCATGTATCTTGATTACGCAAATCGTCAAGCGAGAAAATATATTCCCATGACCATGGACGATTGGAAGAATAAATTGGATACTTTCTTGAATTATAATGCTGAACTCGTTGGTGATGGTGTTGGGAAGGTAACACATGAGATAGCCAAAGGATTTGCTGAAAGTGAATTTGATAAATATCGAATACTGCAAGACAAATCCTACCAATCGGATTTTGATAAATTAGTGGAACAAACACAATCCTCAATAAGTAAGTTCTAACCATGCACTTCACCAATTGGCAAATCATTGACTACAAAGAAGCTTGGGGCAAACAAGAAGCCTTGTTTCAAGCCATCATTCAGGCAAAAAGTGAAGGAAAAGACACGCACGACTTGGAAACCGTTTTTTTATGCGAACACCCGCACGTGTACACGTTGGGAAAAAACGGGCTGGTTCACAATCTCCTCATCAGTGAAGATTTTTTAAGAAAAATTGATGCTGTTTTTTTTAAAATAGACAGAGGCGGCGATATCACCTATCACGGTCCCGGGCAATTGGTGGGCTACCCCATTTTAGACTTGGAAAACCACAACAAATCGTTAAAGGGCTACATCTATAACATGGAGGAAGCTATCATTCAGACACTGTCGCACTTCAACATTCCGAGCGCCCGTTTAGAGGGCGCTACCGGCGTGTGGCTCGACGGAAATACTCCGGCAGCACGCAAAATTTGCGCCATCGGCGTGCGCGCTTCCCGTTTTGTTACCATGCATGGCTTCGCACTCAATGTAAACACCAATTTAACCTATTTTAACCACATTTACCCTTGTGGTTTTATTGATAAATCAGTAACCTCCATGCAAAAAGAACTTGGCAAAGAGATTGACATGGAAGAAGTTAAAAGAATATTTCAACATTTTTTCTGTGTATAGTCATCAGTTTGCACTCTTAGTTGGCGCCGTAAATTATCTCAAGGCAGTAAGAAATTTTCATTTTTCAGAGATTTCTCGCTTGCTACGTAAACTACCAATGACGAGGGGAAGGGAGTTGTTTGAGGTTCCTCGCGCGTTGCGAACACTACCAATGACGAGGGGAAGGGAGTTGTTTGAAGTTCCTCG
>WQSU01000306.1 GCA_009787675.1 Lentimicrobiaceae bacterium | reverse complement strand
CAAAAATCAGGAATGTGAGATACTAATTTTGAAAATAGTCAACTTCAGCTAATTTTCATAAAAAAAATTTTCCGTTTAAAAAAAACAATATTTTCGCCGCCGCATTGGTTTCAGGTATGCCTTTGGCATATTTGACGAAGAGGGAATCAGGTGCAAATCCTGAACAGACCCGCTACTGTAAATCCTATGCAACGTTTTGGCAAACATTCATACCACTGCATTTAAATATGTGGGAAGGTAGCTCAAAACGGGGATAAGTCAGGAGACCTGCCAACGCAAGTTAATTCAAGCTTTCGAGGAATAAAGCTTTGAAACCAAGTGCGAATAGGCATAATTTCATTTGATTTCACTTTTTCCAAGAGGTTTTTTGTTAAACCGGATAGATCTGCCTTTATGGAATTATTTATTGTTAAAAGAGATGGAAAAAAAGAGTTTTTTTCCATTCATAAAATTAAAAATGCAATCGCAAAAGCCTTTTTGTCGGTGGGCTGTTTCGCTACCGATGAGGTTTTGACTAACATTCTTTGTCGCTTAAATATTTCTAATGATACAACTGTAGAAGATATTCAAAATCAGGTGGAAGTTGCACTGATGGCAGAACGTTATTATGCCGTTGCAAAATCGTACATGCTTTATCGTCAAAAGCATACTGAAGACCGTGAGGTGCGCGACAAACTCAAATTTCTAATGGAATATTGCGATGCGCAAAACGCAGCAACAGGCAGTAAATTTGACGCCAATGCCAATGTGGAAAATAAAAATATGGCAACGCTTATCGGTGAACTGCCCAAGTCGAACTTTATTCGCCTCAACCGCCGCATGCTTATCGACAGACTGAAGGAAATGTATGGTAGAGAATTGGCAGACAGATATATAGATTTATTGAACAAACACTACATTTACAAAAACGATGAAACTTCGCTTGCTAACTATTGTGCAAGTATCACGATGTATCCTTGGCTGCTCGGCGGCACATCCTCTATTGGCGGGAACTCTAAAGCCCCTACCAATCTCAAATCGTTTTGCGGCGGNTTTGTTAATATGGTTTTTATGGTATCAAGTATGTTGAGTGGGGCATGTGCAACTCCCGAATTTTTGATGTATCTGAACTATTTTATTGAACTTGAATATGGCGAAGATTACTACAATAACAGCGAAAAAATTGTGGATTTATCAAAGAAACAGCGCAGTTTGGACAAAATAATTACCGACTGTTTTGAACAAATAGTGTATTCTATCAATCAACCCACAGGCGCACGAAATTTTCAGGCGGTTTTTTGGAACATTTCCTATTACGATAAATACTATTTCGAGAGCCTGTTCGGCGATTTTATTTTCCCTAACGGAACCAAACCGCAATGGAATTCTTTGAATTGGCTACAAAAAAGGTTTATGAAATGGTTTAATCAGGAACGAACACGCGCTATTCTTACATTTCCTGTGGAAACTATGGCTTTGTTGAGCGAGAATAGCGATGTGAAAGACAAAGAATATGCCGATTTCACCGCCGAAATGTACGCCGAAGGTCATTCATTCTTCACCTATATCAGCGACAATGCCGACTCGTTAGCAAGTTGTTGCCGCTTGCGCAACGAAATACAAGACAACGGATTCAGCTATACCCTTGGGGCTGGCGGCGTTTCAACAGGTTCAAAGAGCGTATTAACCATCAATCTTAATCGTTGTATTCAGCAAGCAGCGCGCGAAAATATTCACTATCAGTTTTTTCTCGAAGATATTGTTCATCTTGTTCATAAGGTTCAACTTGCATACAACGAAAACCTGAAATATATGCAAACCAAGGGAATGTTGCCTTTGTTTGATGCAGGATATATCAATCTTTCAAGGCAATATCTAACTATCGGGGTAAACGGTTTGGTGGAAGCTGCTGAATTTTTAGGTATTGCCATTAACGATAATCCCGCTTATGCCGAATTTGTGGGCAAAGTGCTCGGATTGATTGAAATGTACAACAAAAAATATCGCACCAAAGAGGTGATGTTCAACTGCGAAATGGTTCCCGCCGAAAATGTAGGCGTAAAACATGCCAAATGGGACAGAGAAGCAGGCTACCGAGTGCCGCGCGATTGCTACAACTCCTATTTCTATATCGTAGAAGATGAAAAATTGAATATTGTAGATAAATTTCGCCTGCACGGAAGAAAATACATTGAACACCTGACCGGTGGCTCTGCATTGCACCTTAATTTAGAAGAACACTTGAGCAAAGAACAATACCGCCAATTGCTTCGTGTGGCAACCCTTGAAGGGTGTAATTACTTCACATTCAACATCCCAAATACAGTATGCAATGATTGCGGGCACATTGACAAACACAATTTGAAAGTATGTCCATCGTGCAAAAGTCAAAATTTGGATTACCTCACGCGCATTATCGGTTATATGAAACGAGTGAGCAATTTTTCGTATCCCCGACAGCGGGAGGCGGGGAGGAGGTACTATATGGGAATTAGGAATTAGGAATTAGGAATTAAGAATTTAGGGATGAGGTTTTTAAGTTATGATATTGTGTTTCAGGAGGTGCCGGGGGAGGTGGCGTTGGCAATTAATATTTCTAATTGCCCTAACCGGTGTAAGGGGTGCCACAGCTCACATTTACAGGAAGATACGGGAGAGGAGTTGACGGAAGATGTTTTGTTTAGTTTGCTTAATATTTATGGAAATGCTGTTACCTGTGTGTGTTTTATGGGGGGAGACCGTTCGC
>WQSU01000305.1 GCA_009787675.1 Lentimicrobiaceae bacterium | reverse complement strand
GTTTCGCGGCGCCACGTGGGTCTCTATCCACAACGGCGGCGGTGTGGGCTGGGGCGAAGTGATTAACGGCGGCTTCGGCATGCTTTTAGATGGCTCGCAGGATGCCGACAGAAGACTGAAAAACATGCTCTTCTGGGATGTGAACAACGGCATTTCACGGCGCGCCTGGGCGCGAAACCACGAAGCTATTTTCGCTATAAAACGCGCCATGACGGAAAATCCAAAACTGAAAGTAACCTTGCCGAATTTTGCGGATAAGAAATTGATAGAGGAAACAATAAATTTTTAGTAATTCTCTTTCAACCAAATAGCAAAAAATCTATCATAAACCTGATATTCATTTTTTTCTTTGGTAATAAAATCTTTCTCTAACAATGCTTTTAAGGCAGCTTGTACAGAGCTCGCAGATTGCAGTTTATATCTTTTAACAAAAGCACCTGAAGTAATTGCCTTTACCTTTCCCTCTTTGGCTATGGCAACAAGCAACTCCTTTTGCTTTTCCGGCAGTCGAAAAATCATTTCCGAATAAGCATATTGAAATGTATTTAGAATGTTTTCAACAGCATCCGTAACTAATGAACGGTCGCAAACCGCTCCTTTTGGAGTCATTTCATACAAAACATTCAGCATTTTTTGAAGATACCACGTAATCCCGTCAAACTGGTGATATATGTTTTCTATCGTATCTTGATGTATCGTTTTTCCGGTGTGCTCAAAATGTGATCTGGCAAATTCGGCATATTTACCAACAGGAATGCTCTTTAGGTACATCATAGAAACACTTTGATAAAAAGGACGCGAAGCGCTTAGAAAAATATTACCAATGGTATGATGTTGACTTCCTGCAAAAATAAAATGCACATTATTAGAATGTTGTATGTATGTACGTAAAATAGCTTCCACATTTTCTTCCGTATAGGAAGCAATTTGTTGAAACTCATCAATAGCTACCAAGCAGGGTTTATCAGATTTGTTCAAATAAGTAAATATCTCATCTAAAGTAGCCTGCGGCTCGTGTATATCACCCAAACCTATATTAAATGAGGGGTTTCCGGCAGGATCAAAAGCAATGCCTGCGCGTAAAGATTTAACATAATTCCAAAATTTCTCCAAAGCGCTAATTCCAAAAGGTTTAAGCCCCTCTAAAAGTACTTTGCTAAGCGCAAATACAAAATCACGCAAGGACTTGGTTGCATAAATATCAACAAAAAAAGTTCTGTACTGTTCTTGAATCTCTTTATAGTTGAAACAGTGCTTTATAAGCCCCGTTTTTCCCATACGTCTGGTTGATATTAAAGCTAAATTGTTACCATTTTTCACCTCTTTTATCAGTTGCCGGGTTTCCTCTTCTCTATCACAGAAATATTCACTTGAAACATAACCGCTTGTAATAAATGGATTTACATAATTGTTCATAACCATATTTTTTTGTAGAAATAATTATGCAAAAATAATTATTATTTTATAATAATTGCAATTGCATAACAAAATCAAAATTTTCTGTACAAAGCCACAAGATATGCCAACAATTCAAATAAGGCGAACAAAATATATTTCCCCCTGAAACGTTACTTATGCCTAACCCCACATCATTATGGATAATTACACTTATACCCCATACGAAAATCCTTTTGAGGAAAATAAACGTCCCGGATTTCTCACCTTTTTGTGCGTTTTAACTTTTATTGGATCAGGGCTTTCCCTGCTCTCCAATCTCTTTTCGCCCCTTGTGGCGCCTATGACTTTAGAAGTTTTAAAAGGAACAACATGGGGCTCTGTGCCCGGCATGCTTGACACTTATGAGCAGATTATGGCAACGCCCGTATGGCAATTTTATCTATTAGCATTTTTTTGCGCAACTTCTATCTTGGGCGCTGTTTATATGCTGAAAATGAAAAAAATAGGTTTTCATATTTATGCCATTTCTCAATTAGTGCAGTTGTTTATCGGACAATTTCTTATTGGAGACAATTTTAAACCTACACTCTTTAGTTTGTTTATAACATTGTTATTCATTGGTTTATATTTCATTTATTATAAAAAAATGACCGCTTTAGAAGTAGAACAAGAACCCTTAGATTCTGAACAATAATATTAAAACATAATTTTTATGAACGACATCTTAAACCTCAATCCGAAACGTGTATTTTATTATTTCAATGAGATTTGTAAAATTCCGCATCCTTCTAAAAAAGAAGAAAAAATAGTGGCATGGTTGTTAGAAACCGGCAAAGCTATGGGCTTGGAAACCAAGCGCGATACAATTGGCAACGTGTTGATTTCAAAACCGGCAACAAAAGGGAAAGAGAAAGTTACCCCCGTTATTTTTCAAAGCCATGTGGACATGGTGTGTGAAAAGAATAGCGACACGCCGTTCGATTTCGACAAAGACCCCATCCAACCCTACGTGGACGGCGAATGGCTCAAAGCTAAAGGCACCACTTTGGGCGCCGACGACGGCATGGGCGTTGCCATTCAACTGGCGCTGCTTGAAGCCACAGATATTGAACATGGTCCCATTGAATGTTTGTTTACTGTGGATGAAGAAACGGGCTTAACAGGTGCATTTAACCTGGAATCAGGCTTTATGAAAGGAAAGATGTTGCTGAATTTAGACTCGGAAGATGAGGGCGAATTTTTTATTGGATGCGCAGGCGGAAAAGACACTACCGCCACGCTGGAAATTGAATGGGAAGATAAAATGCCCAAAGAGGTGATTGCCTACA
>WQSU01000304.1 GCA_009787675.1 Lentimicrobiaceae bacterium | reverse complement strand
TTCTTTTGTAAATTTTCAACTTCAATAGTCTGTGAATTAGCAAAATAGTTGGATCTGTTTTCAAAGAATGTATCGCAGGCTTTGCGAAAACGTTTCCAAACGGCTTCTGAATTTTTGCGGGTGGTAGGACCAATCTGCTTCCATTCATTTTGAAGCGTAATGATCTCATCCGTAGCTTTTTTCCAATCTGTTCTTAATGCCAGTGCTTCCGCTTGAATGGCTAATGTAAGTTTTTGATTGTAGTTTTGAATTTGCTCACCTTTGAGTTGTTGGAGATACTCTTTTTTTGAAACGAAAAACTTATCTAAAGAATTTTTAAATCTTTGCCAAATTTCTTCGTTGAGCTTTGCGGGAGCCGGTCCTAAGGTTTTCCATACTTTCAACAATTCGGTCAATTTATCGCTCACTTCATTGTTTTCTTTCAGCGTTTTAGGTTCTGTAGTTACCAATTCTTCCGCTTGTTCGCAAATCACAACTTTCGCATTATAATTATTTTGTTGTTCTTCTAACAATGAATCGTAATGTTCTCTGCGTCTTTTGTTAAGCTGGTCTGAAGCATTTTTAAAGCGTTCCCAAATCTCCTCTTTTTTGTCATCCGGAACGGGACCAATTTCGCGCCATTCTTCATGAAGATGTTGTAAGGCTTTGAATGATTTGCCAATAGAATCTTGTAAAAGCAATTCTTCTGCCAGTTCACACAATTTTATTTTTTGTTCAAAATTTTTCTTCAAATCTAATGTACGTAACTCTTTGTTAATGCGAAGAATATCAAAGAATTTTTCTACATAGAAATGATAATGTTGCCATAAATTGGAGGATTCATTTTGAGGCACGGGACCAATTTCGCGCCACTTCTCCTGCAACTCTTTAAACTTGTCGTTTAATATTTTAAGATTGGTTTCATTTTCCACCAACTCTTTTAATCCTTGAATAATCTGTTGTTTACCTTCAAGGTTTTTTTGTTTTTCTACCTCTAAATTTTCAAGGAATTTGTTTTTATTGTCTTTATATGTTTTTAATGCATTGTTAAACGGGGCTTCCCAATCGGCAGGAGCATATTCAAATTCCTCTTTATTTCCGCCCTCTTCAACGAATTTGTCTAACGCATTTTGTTTCAGCTGTTTAATTTGATTCAGAACAGCGGCTTTCAACACGCTCACGCGCAGTTTAATGTGGTTAATATTTTCATTTGTTACCACCTCTTGAAGTTTTTCTACCCACTGTTCTACTGAGAGGTTTGCATACTCTTTTTCAATCTCTTCAATAGATTCTGGTTCTTTCTCCGTTTCATCCTCATCATCTTCCTCATCTTCGTGATTTTCGAGAGCATCATTATGCGTGTTCTCAATCTCTGAATAGATTTCATTTACTGTTGCTACTAAGGGTGCCTCTGGGGATAAGGGTTCCTGAATTTCCTCAATTACGGGTTTAACTGTTTCCTCAATCACAGGTTCTTCCATTGTTTCTTCCATTACAGTTTCGAGTATTTCTTCGGCTATGGGTTCAACGATTTCCTTAACTAAAGGTTCGATTGTTTCCTCTACTACTGTCTCAATCTCAGTGGCAACGGGGGATTCAGTTTCTACATTGGGTTGGGCTTCGATAGAAGCTCCGGCATTCACCTCTTGATCAAGCATTTGCTCGTCTTCAGGGTGTTGAAGATTTTTCGGTACCATAAAAAATAATTTAAAATTTAAAATTTAATTTACGCAATAACTCTTGTTCCGCAGTTAGGATTTCCTAATTGTCCAGCTTCGGTGATAATACATTCTTTGCCACCATATTCAATAAAGAAGATAGCCGCGCGAACTTTAGGCGCCATTGAGCCTTCGGCAAATTGTCCCTCTGCCAAATACTTTTTAGCATCGGCAACGGTAATGGTGTCTAAAGCCTGTTCATTTTCTTTTCTAAAGTTTATAAACACTTTAGGAACGTCAGTTAGGATATAAAACTCATCCGCTTTCATTTCAAGTGCGGCGAGTGCAGAAGCTAAGTCTTTGTCTATTACGGCTTCCATTCCTTTTCCGCCGTGTTCGTTGCGTACTACGGGGATGCCGCCGCCGCCACAGGTAACTACCACATAGCCTGAGGTAGCCAAACGTTGCACCACATCAATATTGCTGATATGTTTCGGAATTGGGGAGGCAACTACTTTGCGCCAGCCGTTTCCTTTAGGGTCTTCAACATATTTAGCGCCGGTTTCAGCAGCAAACTTATCTGCCTGTTCTTTTGTATAATAAGGACCTACCGGTTTGGTAGGATTGTTGAAAGCAGGGTCGTTCTCATCCACCACCACTTGTGTTACCAGCGTGATAACATGTTTGCGAATTTTCTCTTTAAAGAAGATGTTACGGAAAGCCAGTTCAATCATATATCCGATAGAACCTTGAGTTTCGGCAACGCAGGCATCCATAGGCATAGGCTCAATGCCGTACATTTTGGCGCCGGCATCATGTTGCAACATTACGTTGCCCACTTGTGGTCCATTGCCGTGTCCTATTACCAAATCGCAATCCTGTTCATACAGCCGGTGCAGCGATTTGCAGGTATCCATCACATTTTTGAGTTGTTCTTGATAAGTTCCTTTTTGGCCGCTTCTAAGAATGGCGTTTCCGCCAAAAGCCACCATAACGAGTTTTCTTCTTTGGGTGTAAATCATAAATGTTTATAGTTTATTAAGTTTATAAGTTTAATGTTCAAATCTCTACTACTGTTGACTTCAGCCAACGGATAAAAATTG
>WQSU01000303.1 GCA_009787675.1 Lentimicrobiaceae bacterium | reverse complement strand
ATTTTTAAAATTTTCACCATATTTAGTACATAAACGTTGCGCATCGAAAAGATGTCCGCGACCGGCATTGTAGGCGGCAGCCACAAAATAGAGTTTTTCATTCTCATTTTCAACTTCTTCAAAAGAGTTGCATAACTTGTTCAAATGCTGCGTACCCGCGCAGATGTGAGCATCATCGTCATCCATAAAGGAGATGCCATAATACTCCATCAGAGCCGGCATGAGTTGCATTAAACCGTAACTGCCTCCATTTCCGGTTAGTCCTGATACGAATTTGGTTTCCTGACAAATAATAGAAGCAATGAAGCGCCAATCGAGTTTATACTGTTGGGCATATTTTTTTATTATGGCATCATATTTCGAAATCCCGCCGGACTTCCTGTTTGCAAACGATGCATTAATCAATGAGGATTCCTGCGAAAAATATTTCTTTATTATCCAACGATACTTCTGTGTTTTTTTAAAATCTAATAGCCAATGGTTTATATCTTCATCCAACTGTATATTTTTTTTATTTAGCACCCAACGCCGTTCAAATTGGGGACCCGCTTTTTCTACAATCCGTACATTTGAATAGAAGGGCAGCAGAGTAATGGCAAGATTATAATCGCAGATAAGGTAGGGGATTTCGCCGGCATCTATTTTTTCAAAAAGTTCTTCGGTAGAAAGCGCTGCGTTTCGGCACACTGCATATTCGCTATAAGGCGACAGATCATCAAAAAATGAGATCGCAGTGTAATCGTGCGAGACCCAAATCATTTCTATTTCAGCAGTATCTATTTTAATTCCGGACACTAACACAGGATAGGAGTATGAATGGGGAATTGAGGTAGCAAAAAAAGGCAACATAAAACCGCTGTAATTGAAATCCATGCACACAATATCGAAATTGTTTTCAAACAATGCTTTAGAAATTTGATTTTTTTCTGTTTGCACTTGAATTTCCACATTTCGTCCTATTCCCTTTTCCAGTTCTTTAAGCATCTCATACTGAAATCCTATGGGCGATCCTCTATATACAAAATAGTCGGAGGCATGAAACAGGAGGAGGGCATGCACATTGTCGGTATCTTCTTCGCTGTCTTTTTGTGGCACTGCGCCCCTGCTCTCTTTTGGGTTTTCATAAAATGGAAATTCCAATGTCGAAAAAAAATAGAAGCCAAACCCTAAAGATATGACTATAAAAAACATGACTAAGAAAGAAAGGAATGCTCTTTTCATGCATATAATTTGGGCAAAAATAGAATTTTTAAGATTTATAGCGCTTTTTGTTTTTTTTTCCTCAATTCAGGAATAATTTTATTTTTGCAGGGTGAAAATGAAACCATGAAACTATATGGTTTTGTAAAGTTTTACGGTTTTGCAAAACCGTAAAACTAATTAAAAATTTAAAAAATTACGATTATGATAGTAAGAAAGCAGTACATTAATCGCTTGAAAAATATGTTGGGCATAAAAGTAATTAAAGTAATTACAGGACTTCGCCGTGTTGGAAAAACAACGCTTTTCAAACAATTTCAACAAGAATTGAAGAACAGTGGAATTTCTGAAAAAAACATAATTTATCTGAATCTTGAAGAAATGGAAAACGAGGCACTATTAGAACGTCACGTTTTGCACGATTATATTATGCGATTATCTGACAGAAATACAACAAATTATATTTTTTTAGACGAAATTCAAATGGTGCCGGAATTTGAAAAGCTGATTGACAGTTTGTTTGTCAAAGATTTTATTGACATTTACATAACGGGGTCAAATGCGTGGTTTTTGTCCTCAGAGCTTGCTACTTTGCTCACAGGCAGATACATTGAAGTTTCAATCTCGCCATTATCATTCAAAGAATTTTCATCTGTTTTTACAAAAAGTAAGGTTGAAATTTTTGAAGATTACATTAATTTTGGTGGGATGCCTGAAGTATCAAATATTCTACAACTAAATAAAGAACAAGAAGTTACACCGTACTTGACCAATGTTTTTCGAACAATTTTAGAAAAAGATATTTACAAGCGAAATAAAATAAAATCGAAGTTTGATTTTGAAAATATTGTAAATTTCATATTCGATTGTATTGGAAACATAGTATCTCCCAACAATATTGCCAAATCTGTAACTAACAACGGTAATAAAATTAACAACGAAACAGTAGAAAAATATCTGTCGGTTTTGGAAGATAGTTTTTTGCTCAACAAAGTTTTGCGTTACGATATTAAAGGTAAAAAGATGCTACAGACGCTCAACAAATTTTACATTGCAGACACAGGGCTATTACATGCAATTTTGGGTAGAAATGCACAAATGAATCGAGGGCATTTGCTTGAGAATCTTGTTTTTACAGAACTCAAACGGCGATACGAAGAAATCTATATTGGAAAAGTTTTGGGGACAGAATGTGATTTTGTATGCAAAGATAATAAAGGGGCTATCGCATACTATCAAGTTTCATTAACTGTAAGAGAGCCAAAAACTTTAGACCGAGAACTTTTCCCATTTTCAAAGATAAACAACCATTTCCCCAAATATATTCTAACCCTTGATCCCGAGGAACCAAATTATGAAGGAGTGCAGCAAAAAAATGTAATAAATTGGTTATTAGATATCTAAAATTGATTTGATAACCATGAGGAAACGATATAGTGTTTCCAATCCACTTTGCGGCTATTTTTAATCCATAAAAGTATTAAACTAATTATATTTTTATTTTTTTTATCTATATTAGTGTATTTTAAAAAAAACATTATT
>WQSU01000302.1 GCA_009787675.1 Lentimicrobiaceae bacterium | reverse complement strand
CTAGCCGTTCCGATGTAATAGCTCATAAAAATGTCGGCAAAATCTCTTCGCAGGGTCAGACTATCATCAACAAAGATGGCATTTGCAATTTTTAAGGGGCTACTTTCTTGATTCGCCCTTGTTAGATTATATAACATACGGGAAGCCGCACGGTTTATATCCGCTTCACTTATACCCGATTCTGCCAACACTTCAATAAGCACTTCTCTGTTTGCGTCATCAGTTGCGTTCACAAGTGCCGCCAAAGGAAGCCATACAGAGTATGGGGAAAAAACAAAGCTTTCATTTCCAATGTTTTGTGCCAAAGCTGCACTAAGCCTAAAGGCAAATTCATTCGCCCCCCTTGCTGTCGCCGTCATTTCCTGTATCTGTTCTTCGGGAGCTTCTAAAATTATCTCAATCGCGGCTGAATCATTATTCATGGCATTACACCCGGACATAAAAATTGCAAATAAAAGACTACCCAAAAAGAGTATCGCTTTTTTGATTTTCATTTTCTGCCTCCTATCGCCCCATTACGGGCGTTTTCCATCACCAACCCAGCATGAAAATAGGTTGGTGATTACAACTTTGAGTTGAAACACATACCGCCAAACAGATAAACTACGGGAGCAGAGGCAAAGGTTGGATATTTATTTAACTAAATCCGACAACTAGCAAATCTGTTGGAAGACGCACGGTTTACCTCTCTTTCTTAAAATACGGCGATGAGATTTGAAGCTAAGCTGCGTCACATCTGCTCTTCATTATCATTGGGTTCCTTCTGGCAAGAGCATTTGTTTTCTGCCAGTGAGTCTATCTTTTCGGAGAGCTTGTTTATTTTAGATATTACTACTCCCGTCGAAACAATTATTAATGTGCTCAAAAAAATAAAAATAGGTATATGTGAATGCTCTTCAAGTCCTAAAACAAAAACAAGCGGCATCAATGTAATAGCTACAACTATTGCCTTAATAAACGACAGATACTTTTTTGCTTGCTACCGTTGGAACCATTATTGCAAGTAATATAAAACTAAGCACAATCACAATATCCAAATAAATCACTCCTAGTGTCTAAGCTGGATTTTAACACAAATCAAGGGTTGAAAATTCGGCTCTGTGTAGGCTCGGCGGCTTACGGACAAACGGATTGGCCTGTTATCAAACCTACCATTCAACAGGCTTTGACACTTGCTTTCTCATGATAACTGCGAAACTCGTAAGTATTACCAACTTGCAGATTTTGCATAATTTCTGCACCGCGCACAGTATTGTGTGTTCCTACTGCGTTAGTGTTTATTGCTTCCCAATCACTTACTAATGCAAAACAAAAGGCTGCTAATAAACGTATTGATGGTATCGTCATAAGGTTTGTTTGCATTTGCAGGATTAAGTGAAGTGTGAACAATATTTAAACTGCAATCAAACAAATCAATAAGTATCTTTTGTGCGTCTTGCGATTTGTGCTTGTACAGCGTTTTTTCGTTTAAACGTTCCTCCAAAAAAACTCTGTTGTCTGATGCTTCTACCCTGTCGTGTAAATTGGAAAACATGATATAAAAATGTTCATTGTTTTTGAGTAAATAATCAAACATTTCTTGCACTTCAGTTTCAGGGGGCTTATCCGAATGAAGGGGAAACATATCTTCATGTGTTATAAAAGGTTCAGGCCTGAAGCTGGCATCAATTTCATCTCCATTTCGACTTATTAAAACATTACGCTCGTCGTCAAAATACGAATATGCATATTTTAGTCTATAGAACAATGCGGTGCCATTATCTACTACATAGCAATGCTTCATCTTGGACCTGCTTTTAACTGAAAGTAGTCCACTATAAAAATGAGAAGGATAAACTATCTCACCATAACTAGGGTATATTTCCATTGTTGTTTTTGGGGGTACATTATACAATTTATCAATGTAGCTTATATCAACAGAATTATCTAAAATAATTATTGCATTAAAACCAGTGGTGCCATGAGTTTCCTGCATGTTTCACCTCTTTTATTAACCGGGCATTAAAATTGCAAATAAAATACTGCCCAAAAGTAGCATCGCTTTTTTGATGTTCATTTTCTGCCTCCTCCGCAATTTTCCGACTTTGCGCACAAACTCTTCTTATACTGTTCTCAATTTTATATGGAAACAGGCGGACTTGTGGTGCTGTTTTTCTTGGTTAAAAACCTTTGTCCAAATCATCAACAATAAAATCCCAATCTGCTGCCATACGCTCAAGGGCCTCGCGGAGTCTACGACCATTTGAAATGCGGAAAAAATAGGAACTGGAACGGCGTCTCGACGTCATCCTGTGCGTTTCGCCAAAAGCAATAACCATTGGTTGAGTAAACTGATTGCCCGATTGCCCAACGAAAATCACCCATTCAGCATAATATATGTCCAGCCATAAGTTGTGGTCTCTTCTAATTCGAGTTCTGGATAATATGCGTAGCAACTCATACCTGTCTATGTAGTCAGATACATCCCGGTCAAAGCCATGACCGTGAAATACCCTTAAATTATAATGTTTGGCGGTACGGCACCAACATCACCCAGAAGAAGCCGTGAACGCTCCCGGAAATCCATGATTAAAAAAATTATTAAAACAATAGTTGCAATGCAGAATAAAATCCATCTCCAAAATTCACGTTTTTGCGCCTTAGTCCACACTAAATCGCCACCCACAAAGAAATAAATTTAAAATTAAGGCTCATTCACAACCCCAATAAATAACACCTGCGCACCACCATCGAAAGTGTCTTGATACAGTATAAAAACAAAGGGCTTATTGCAAAT
>WQSU01000301.1 GCA_009787675.1 Lentimicrobiaceae bacterium | reverse complement strand
CCACTGGAGTTTGGGATTAAAAACGCCCGAAGAGATTCACAAAAGCTATAACTCATTGAAATACAGATCTTACGCAAAAATAAAAATAGAGTAATTTATGCCTACCTATCTTTATCAAAATATTATACTTTTGTCCCCGTCAGAAGAAGCAAGAGAGATTTACGATAAATTCAGGCAAAATTATAGAAAACTTAAAAAATCCGAAAACTAAACAGTTAGCCCACCCACCATACAAAGCAAGATAATGTGTACAAGAGACAAAGTGTTTCACCGACACAATATTTTTTACAACTCCACGTTAGGCTAAGCAAAGAAATAAAAGTGCAGAAAGTAGTTGTTAAATATTTGATAATCTTTTTCTTACTGTTGGTTTACATCAACAGAGGCGTTTTTATTACTCCTTACGAGCTTGAAAATAATGGCAATAAAGAAATCAACAGCCTTATTGAATGGATAACACAACTTATTATAGGCGAAGAAAATGATATTGACGAAGACGGAGACTTACAAAATGATTATAATTCGGTAAATACTCTTCATCATGATTATTTACAACAATTTGCTCAAAGCCTTGAGTTAGCAAATTTATTTTCAAAAGATATAGCAGAAAATAAATTCCCTAACGAGGAAAATTCTCTTATATGTGATTTCTACCTCCAAATAGACCACCCGCCGCAGTGGATTTAATTACGAATAAAATTGCGAATTACGGGTATTTGTAATTCGCAGTATGTAACGTGTTAACGGTTACAAAAAATGTAATAAAATCTAATTTATTTAAAAAAATTAATGAAAGTAATACGAATAATATTGCTGTGCATAGTGTTTATTTTATGCAGGCAAAAAATAGTTGCTCAAAAAACGTTGGAAATCAGTGTTGAGCAGGCGGAAAAACAGTTTTTGGGAAAAAATCTGCAAGTTTTGGCAGAACGTTATAATATTGATATTGCCGATGCGGCAATAGTGCAGGCAAAGGTTTTCAATAATCCGACTATCGGGGTTGGAGATGTGAATTTTTGGAATAAAAATGCTGCCAATGAACTTGATATTGCGAACAATTCGTTTGGAAACAGAATTGTGTTTAGCGCACAACTCGAACAAATGATACGAACGGCAGGAAAAAGAAGAAAACTTGTTGAGGTTGAAAAGACATCAAAAGAGATTGCGGTTCAGGAATTTGAGATGTTTTTGTTGGGTTTGAAAACCGAATTGCGGACAACACTGCACGAAATAATTTATCTGCAATCGTACTTGAATGTGATTGATTTTCAGAAAGAATCCGTCAATAATTTGGTAGAAGTTTACAAAAAACAGACTGCTGCGGGAAACATTGCCAAAAGCGAACAGATACGGCTTCAATCTTCGTTGATTGAATTGGAGACAGAGGCTAATGAATTGCTTATAGGATTGCATGGACAATATAAATCGCTTAAAATTCTGTTGAATATTCCGCCCGAAATAGAGATTGTTGTGTCGGATACTGTATCGGGGACAAAGAATCCCAAAGAAATTTCATTAAATCAATTGTTTGAGGCGGCGAAAAATACACACCCTGTATTTTTATTATCGGACTTACATATCAAATATCACGAAAATATGTTGCGCTACGAAAAATCGCAACGCTCGCCCGATGTGGGCGTTAGCCTGAACTACGACCGCTATAGCGGCGTGTGGAAAAATTTTGTCGGCGTAGGCGTTAGTGTTGATATTCCGATGTTTAACCGTAATCAGGGAAATATAAAAATCGCAAAAATTCAAATTGAAAAAAGCAATTATACTGCTGATTATCAAAGAAATGTTATACTTCAAGATATTGCGGAAGCATACNAANATTATACGCGGAATTTNANTTATTATCAAAAATTGATAGATAANGATTTTTCGGAAGATTTGGAAAATATGTTGGAGGTATATTCGCGTAACTTCTTGAATAAGAACATTAATATGCTTGAATATATTGATTTTATGTATGCCTGCAAAACCACAAAACAGGCAATTTTAACTGCAAAAAAGAATGTGGAAACAAGTTTTGCAGAACTTCAATTTAGTGTAAATAATAAAATAGAATAAAATGATTATCAAATATTTGACAAACAGAATAAATGCCCTGAAAGGGCAAAAGAGTGCAAAGGCTTTCAGCCTTATCATTTTAGTAACAATTATCTGTTCCTGCAACAGCGGAAAAAACGTTGAAAACCCAGAAACAAAAAACGTTATAAACCAATTATTTCTCGAAAATGTAAAAACTGTAAAAGCCGTTTTGAGCAATCGGGAACGGGAGTTGATTTTGACGGGAAAAGTGGAATACGACCCCGACAAGGTAATCCATTATGTGCCGTTGATTAGCGGAATTGCCGACAAAACCTGTTTTTCGCTGGGCGACCGCGTAAGCAAAGGTCAAACAATGCTCCATATTCGCTCATCTGAGTTGAGTTCGTTGCAGTCTGAATTGGTAATAGCCCGCCGTAATTTACAAAGTGCAGAGGCAATGTACGAAGACCGACTAATTCCCGAAAAGGAACTGATAGAGGCGCGTTCCACTTATGAAAAATTGCAAGCCGACCTGTCGCTTTATGGCGAAAATATGGGCAGCGGCATATTTTCTATCAAAGCCCCGATGAGCGGCTATGTGGTACACAAAAATATCTCGGCGGGCAGTACGGTTTCGGCAGACGGCGACCCTGTTTTTATCATTGCCGATTTGAGTACGGTTTGGATAACGGCAAATGTGTATGCAAGCAATTTGCTTGCTGTTGGAGCGGGTATGGCGGTTGAAATTACAA
>WQSU01000300.1 GCA_009787675.1 Lentimicrobiaceae bacterium | reverse complement strand
CGCCGCAAAGATACACTTTTTGGTCGAAAAATACTACACTTTTTTAATTTATTTTATTGATTTAAAATATATTACAGTGATCGTAAGGAGCGACTATATAGCTTGTCATCCCTGTAGATTGGCAATGCACGACTTGGCTTTCATAGACACCCTTTACGATGAACATTACTTAAAATTCTCAGTATCAATATTTCAGAATCTGCAAATGTGGTAGATTAACTACTACTTCAATTGCGTTCTCCACCCGAAACTCCCCAATTCGCGTTCTGCGCAATGCTGTTAAGTGCGCACCGCTTTCCAATCTTTGTCCAAAGTCGCGGGCGATGGAGCGGATATAAGTACCTTTGGAACAGGTGATTTTAAAATCAACTTCGGGGAGAGCAATTCTGGTGATTTCGAAGGTGGAAATAGTAATTTGTTTGGGCTTTATTTCGGGTTCTTCGCCAGCACGCGCTAACAGATACGCACGTTTTCCGTCCACTTTGACGGCGGAAAAATGAGAGGGAACTTGCTCTTGCACCCCTATAAATGTTTGTGCGATATGTAGAATTTTTTCTTCTGTGATATGAGCTGTTGGGAAAGTTTCATCCACAGGTTTTTCAAGGTCAAAACTGGGAGTTGTGGCGCCCAACATAAAAGTGCCTGTATATTCTTTTTCCTGTGCTTGAAATTGTTCTATTTTTTTGGTAAAAGCGCCCACGCAAATAATCATTACGCCGGTTGCCAATGGGTCTAACGTTCCGGCATGCCCCACTTTTACTTTCTTTTGGTAATGTTGGCGAATATATTTCTTTACTTTTCCAACCAAATCGAACGAGGTACATTGGTAGGGTTTGTCAAAAACCAAAATATCGCCTTCAACATTAAAATGCAGTTCGGGCAAGTCGAATCTGGTTTGGTGAATCATTTTTTTTAACATAAAACATAGATTAAAGCAGTGATTCCCACGATGCTACAATAGAGTGCAAACCAAATCAGATTGGTTCGTTTCACCAATTCTATCATGAATTTGCAGGCGAAACACCCGCAAACATAGGCAGCGAAGAAACCAACAAACAACGAGCTTGTGGGAATGCCCGAAACGGCGGCAGAGAAATCTCCTTTTAGTGCACTTAGTATTGTTTCGCCTAAAATAGGAATTAAAACCATTAAAAAAGAGAACTTTGCAACATCTTCTTTTTTTACACCCGCCAACAATCCCGTAGCAATGGTGGTTCCTGAGCGAGACAGTCCGGGCAAAACGGCAACAGCTTGTGCTAAACCTATGAGTAAAGCGGTTTTCCATGTGAGGGATGAGGAATGAGGAATAAGAGGTGAGGAATGAGAGGGGAGGGGTGAATTTTTTAAAGAAGACAGTGTTAATAACAGTGCAGTAACCAACAACATGGCGCCGACCAACCCTACGCCTTCTCCAAAAAGATTTGTCACGGTGTCTTTAAAAAACAATCCTACAATCATGACGGGAATCATGGAGAGTAGGAGCATAGCAATGTATTGAGTTTCAGGGTTCCATTGTAATTTAAAGAGTTTAAGGAACAGTGTACCGATCTCTTTCCGCAAAATGGTGATGGTGCTCAGCACGGTGGCGCAGTGCACCGCTGTTTCAAAGGCAATGTTGTTGGTAACATCCAAGCCGAGTAGTTCTTTTCCTATAATGAGATGCCCGCTGCTGCTTACGGGCAAAAACTCCGTTAACCCTTGAATAATACCTAATATGAGCGCTTGTAACCAGTCCATAACATTGTTTATATGCAAAGGGACAGGTGTTACCTGTCCCTTTTTTGTTAGCTCCCCCTCTAGGACTTGAACCTAGGACCCTCTGATTAACAGTCAGATGCTCTGACCAACTGAGCTAAGGAGGAGTGTTGGTTTTTGAGGCGGCAAAAATATACTTTTTTTGACACCTTCATAATAGTGTATAATATTTTTTCAGGGCAAAATCATTAAAACTTCCTTTTTTCTGTAAAAACATATTTTTCATAATGACTATCTTTTGGAATTGCTCAACTTGATCTAAAATATAAGGGCTTCTCTAAAAAATTATAAACATTTGAAAATCAACAAGTGCTGATTCAATGTGCGTTTTACTCCCAAAAAAATGGCATTTTTAGCCCAAAGGTAAAATATTTTCTCAGACTATTGAAAAAACTGCCCATTATCCTATCGTATTGATAGATTGTGCGGCGGGTATATTAAAGATTTTGCTCCGAATATTTTTTTAAAGCGCCATGTCAATCCCTTATTTCATTATGAATTGTATGAAGCAAAATTGAATTAAAAAATCTTATCTTGTATTAAAAACATGCATAGTTTCGAATATTTTATTTAGTTTGCAGCCTGAAAAAAAAAATCTTTAAAAAATTAAAATTATGTCAGAAATTAAATCCCTTGAAGTTGCTGCAATTCTGCGCGAACAGTTACATAATTATGATTCTCAAACCGAGCTTGAAGAAACCGGTACGATCTTGCACGTGGGCGATGGAATCGCACACATATATGGGCTCAGGAATGCACTCTTGGGCGAGTTGGTAGTATTTGATAAACCCGACGGAATCATTACCGGCATTGTGCTCAATTTGGAAGAAGATAATGTGGGAATTGTGCTGCTGGGAGACTCTAAAACACTGAATGAGGGTGATATCTGTAAACGTACACGCAGAATTGCTTCTATAAAAGTGGGAGAAGGATTGCTGGGACGTGTCATCAACACTATTGGTGAACCACTTGATGGAAAGGGAAATATAGAAGGCAATCTGTATGAAATGCCTATTGAGAGGAAGGCGCC
>WQSU01000299.1 GCA_009787675.1 Lentimicrobiaceae bacterium | reverse complement strand
CGTCCGAAAAGCTTATCTACTGTTTTGAAAATTATTGCGTTGGCAATGAGTTTTTTGTAGAAATTGTCGCCGGGTAGTTTGTTTTTTGCCACTAATTCGTTAATTTTAGTTCGGTAGCGTATAAAGTTTTTTTGTGAACCCTGCGAAACATAATGTGGCTCTAATTCCCAAATATTTATGAATTTGGCAACGTCAGATTTTACAAATTTCTTGTCGGTTGGGTTTTGTTCTTTGAATTTCTTTTGTTGAGCAGGCGTTTGCTTGTTCAATGTTTCGCGATATTGTCCGTTGGCACGCTCGAAAAACCACAAATATGATTGATTTCTATTTTCGGGATTTACAACATATTTTTTTCTCGATAAATTTTCAATTAGTATAAAATATGTATTATTTGACGACAAATCGAGTTCCGAAACTTTGTTTTGACTGTTGGCATAGCGTGAAATATTAGGTACTTCTTCGTTTTTTTTGTCTTTGTCTTTGATAACTGTAAGTTTCATTTGAACAAAAATTTTGCTCAAATCTGCGTCATTGTACTTCTTTTGAGTATGAAAAAGCGAAGCAGTAGTTTGTCCGCCATTTACAATTTGAAAATCATTAAGTTTTGTAATAATCAATTGATTGTCATAAATTTCCGTTTCTACTGTTTCGGCAGTGGCGGAAATTCCGTTATTGTAGGGTAAAAACATTTGCGGTTTTTGGCGAATGGTATCTCTAATACCTTTGTTGAATTTTCCTGCCTGTCCGAGAAATGCCCGCACATTGCTTTCCAAAAGTTCGTTGGAATATTCTTTGTAGAGTTTTGCCAAAATCTCGCCCGGCACTATTGCCAAATAACAATCATACATTTCATCAACAACAGGCACTTGCAAACACTGCAAGCCTTTGCCGTTGTCGGCAAATTGCTTAAAATCAATTTCTATCGGTTCGTGAATGCTGTTTGTTTCGTTGATTTTGAAAAGTCGGGTAATATCCCAAGTTTCAACCTGCACTTCTATGCCTGCCACATCAAATTTTTCTTTTTCGTGGTTTGAAAAACCGTTCAAAAGAAAGAAAACCTTAATTCTGTCGAAATCATTCGCTTGATTTTCAATGATTTTTATGAGTTGTATCAGTTCGGTTTGCGAGGCATCAAGATAATCAATGTGGCGTTTGAGTGCCGCGTTTATAAAGCGCTTGATTTGATTGAGTGCTTTGGTGTAATCGTCTTTTGAAATGTTATACTTGTATGCAGTTTTCTCGTCTGTAACAAAGTTGGTTATAAACAAATTAAGAGTTGTGAAATAAGTTTTGCCGTTCTCGTCTCTGAATTGGTCTTGCAGGCAGTAACCATTTAGTTTCCAATCAATTCCACCTTGACTATTGGGGTGAATATACGACAACACTCTCGCACCCTCACTTTTTCCGATTGATTCTAAAACTTCAATACAATCTTCAGTAAATTTATCTTCAAAACTTGCCCCTTCGCCGTCAGAATATACAAGGGAAGCAACATCTGATTTCAATTCTTCAATATAATTTTGTAACGCTCTATCCATAGTTAAATTTTCGGAAAAAGGGTTTCAATACTCACGATAAAGTTTTCAATAGCAGACAGTTCTATGGAATATTTTACATCGTAAATACTCAATGGAATTTGACTTTTTATGATTTTCGGAAAATCTTCTCTGATTTCAAAGGCATACTGTCTTTTCAGCGAATACATCTTGCCGTAATGACTTTTGTCGTCTTCAAAATAGCCGATTAACATTAAGTTTTCGTTAAAAAGTTTTAGTTCGTCCGTGTTTGTAATTTTCACGCGAATTTGTGCAATCAATGAATTGAGCGAAAAACCGTTTTCTTTCACTTCTTCGGCGGTGTAAAGCAACAAAAACATTTCATTGAGGTTTTGTGTATCTAATTGTCTTTCACTTGAAATGGTAACTTTCGGAGTTTTTGCAGAAGTAAATTTTACTTCAACGCCAACGCAGCCAAATAAAAAATCTTTGTCCTCGAAATTTGCACTTGTCCAAGCATTGAGAATGATTGCCGTAAATTTTCCGTTATCAAGCAAATAGTTGATAAACAGCAATTCACCGATAAGCCCTTTTTGTTGTTCGCTGTTCAGTCCGTTGAAATTTATTTTGTCAAAAAGTTTTTTCCACTTTGCAACCGCATTCAGCGTTTTGGTAAGTGCCTCGTTTTCGGCTATACAATCGAAAATATCTTCTAAAACATTTTGTATAAACAGCGAGAAAATATCTTTTAAATCATTGTCTAACAAATAAATATTGAGTTCAAAACTGTTTTTTGTTTCAATCAGGAAAATTTCAACGCCTCTAAAACGATAATTTTTCAGTTCAGGTATTTCTACGGTTTTGGAAACCGACAAAATAAACAAATGCTGTCCTGTGATATGATTTGTTCCTGCGTAACAATTCAAGTGCGGTATATCTTCGATTTTTGTTCTAATGAAATTATCGCCCTTCGGTTTGTGACTATCCCATATAGTTTTTATATTTACCATAATTTATTGATTATCTGTATCATCATCAAACATTAGTTCCTGTTCTAAATTCGGATTGATAGCAGCAGTATATGAAACTTGTACCTCGTCTTCCAATTTTGGAAAATGCAAACTGTAACCCACAATTGGAATGCCGTTATTTACATTTTGCGTTCCTCTCTCGTCTAATGTGTAAATCAGCAAAAGTCCTTTCTTTTCGAGTTTTCGCTGTTCTTTGATTTCGTTGTATGGCAATTTTGAGTAATTCCTGCTTTGGTCTAAATCTACATAACGGTCGCCTGTCTGGT
>WQSU01000298.1 GCA_009787675.1 Lentimicrobiaceae bacterium | reverse complement strand
TGGTCGTGATTAATGATGCACATGTAAAGGTATTTTAAGAATATATATTGTTTGAAAAAAACAAAGGCTATCTTTAATTTCCAGCATTTGTTATCTGAATATTACCTATTAATATTCAATTTATTACGTCATAACTATTTCTATTTATGTTAATAAATAAGTGGCAAAAACAGGTGTTTTTTAATTCAAACATCCTTTATTATTATAAAAAATAGTATGGGTGTGTTTTTTTTCTATATTTGCAGCCGTTAAATATAATGTTCAATTTTATTATACTGTTATGAAAAAAATCTTTACTTTATTATTAGTCGTTTGCTTTACTACAACTTTGTTTGCGCAAACTATTGTGTCAACTTCACCTTCCAACAAAAATTTTATTTTGGAAGAATATACCGGGACAAACTGCGTATATTGTCCTGATGGTCATAAAATTGCAAATCAAATTATGGACAATAATCCGGGACGTGCTTATGCCATCAATATTCATCAAGGCGGTTTTTCCGGAAATGACCCTGATTATAAAACCGAATGGGGTAATGCATTAGCTACTCAATATAGTATCAATAGCTATCCCAATGGTACTTGTAATAGAGGAAGCGGAACCGTTGCCAGAAACTTATGGACAAATCAGTGTACAACCATTTTGGCGCAACCCTCTCCTGTAAATGTTGCGGCAACAGCTACTATTAATTGGGACACAAGAGAATTATCTGTATATGTAGAAGCATATTATACAGGAAATGCAGCGAATCCTACCAATAAATTGAATGTTGTATTACTGCAAAATAATGTCTTAGGTCCTCAAACAGGTGGTTCATCGTATTATCCTGCTATGGTGCGTTTTGGAACCTACTATCAACACATGCACATGCTTCGCCATCTTTTAACCGGACAATGGGGAGTAGTCATTCCTGCTACCACTACAGGAACTTTTTATTCCGAAACATTTACTTATACTATTCCCGCCCATATTCGTAATGTGCCTCTACATTTAGAAGATTTAGAAGTTTTAGCCTTCGTATGTGAAGATAATAAAACGATTCTTTCAGGCTGCAAAGCAGAATTAAGTATTCAAAATAAACCCGCTACTATTGGAAGAATTGAAATGGTTGATGATAAACATGTCGCTTCTTGTGATGGCTCTAATAGTGCTATCTGTTATGTTAGAAATTCTAATGACTTTACGATAAATTCTGTAGAATTAACTTATAAAATTGCCGATGGAACACCTGAGGTCTATTTATGGAACAAAAGGACAATTGCTGCTCGAACATGGGATACAATTCACTTGCCTACATTTATGTTAGAACCCAACGTAAATCAAAATGTAACAATTACTATCTCAAAAATTAACGGCAACGCTTCTAACTTTGCACTTGGCAAAATATTTAAAAAAGATGTGGTTGCAGGAGATGCCGTTATGAAACTTGTTATAACTACTGACCGCTATGCTTCTGAAACCACATTCAAAATATTTAAACCGGATGGCACAATCCTCTTATCAGGTGGACCTTGGACCGATTTGGGAAGTTCCGGTACTACCGTAAGAGAATTTGACTTTATCCCTGCAACGGAAGGCTGCCATAGAGTTGAAGTGTATGATGCTTACGGAGATGGAATAAATGCAGGATATGGCGCCGGATATGTAAAAATTTTAGATAGTGACGGAGCACAAATTTATTATAATAATGGACAGTTCGGTTCAAAACTTACTGCTGTAGTTACTGTTGGAGAAGCCATTTTTTATACTATTACAGCATCTGCAGGCGAAAATGGAACAATCTCACCTATCGGCGCAATAGAATATTTAGAAGGTAAAAGCGTAAAATATACATTTACACCTAATGTTAATTATGAAGTTGAAGAAGTGTTTATTGACAACAAACCTATGGGTTTGGCACAAGCTACAAGCTACACTTTTCCTGCTGTAGATAAAGACTATTCGATTTATGTTACTTTCAAATTGATGCCCAAAATTACAGCATCTGCTGGCGAGAACGGAACTATTTCTCCAACAGGTGAAACTTTTTTTGCTACAGGTTCAAGCGCAGTATATAATTTTACCCCCAATCCTAACTATGAAGTTGAAGAAGTATTTATTGACAACGAACCTATGGGTTTAGCTCAAGCTACAAGCTACACTTTTAATGCTGTGGATAAAAACTATGCAATCCATGTTACTTTCAAAGAACTATCAGGTATAAAGGATATAAACGGTGTTACTATTGCTGTTGCCCCCAATCCTGTGAACGATCAATTGGTTGTAACCGGAAGGTACGATAAATTAGAGATCATTTCTCTTACGGGACAAATACTTACTACTGTTCACAACCAGCCTGTTGTTGATGTTTCCAGTTTGGCAAAAGGAGTCTATTTTGTTAAGATTCAAACTAATGGTGAAACATGCGTGTTTAAAGTAGTGAAATAGAAATCAGTTTTTACCATTTAAAACCATAATCTTATGAAAAAAATTTTAGCCTTATTTTTAGTTGCGTGTTTCTCCACAACCTTATTTGCACAAATCGTTGTATCCACCGAACCCTCCAATAGAAATGCCGTTTTGGAAGAGTTTACAGGAAAAACATGTCAATATTGTCCAGACGGACATAAACGCGCCCAACAACTGATGAACCAATACCCTGGCAAATTTTTTGCCATTAATGTGCATCAGGGCGGCTACGCCACAGGAACCCCCAATTATACTACCCCCTATGGCACCGCATTAGCTTCTCAGGCAGGTATGGGATTAACCAATACAGGCTATCCTGCTGGCACTGTTAGCCGGCAAGCTTTTCCCGGAGTAACGCTC
>WQSU01000297.1 GCA_009787675.1 Lentimicrobiaceae bacterium | reverse complement strand
GGTGTCCCAGCAAAAAAAGTGCTATTTTTGCATCATGTTTGTACGTAAGAAAAAAAATCCGAGTGGAATTGTCAGTATCCAAGTTATTGACAAAAGTTGAGGCAACTATAAAGTTTTACGAACAATAGTCAGTGGAGCTGAAGCATCCGAGGAAAAGGCAGTTTGAAGAAGACAAAATGAGAGAAGGTTGTGTTGTTTACAAAGCGGTCATTATGGCTATTTCTACTATTAATTCAATTGAAGATTTTATTGAAAAATCATCAAAGCAGCAAAATTCAAGTGACTGGTAAATTGCTTAATAATGAATAAACTAATCCCACCCACCACAGAACATTGTCTTTTGCCACCGCCCACAAGCTGACACAAAGACAAAATCCAAAGAGCTGTGTTTGCCAACGCAAAAGTCCAGTCTCCCTGAAAACTCTGTTTTTATCCGCCCCTTGCAGCACTTTGCCTTTTGCGCCAACACACAAGCGACACAAAAGCAAAAGTCAAATGACCCGTCCACCACCCTGAAATGAAAATTTAGACCATATTGACAAAAAGCATAATAAAGTTGTATTTTTGCCAAAAAAAGAAAACCAATGAGTGAGAGTAATTTATCAACAGAAAACAATGAAAATCAAATCTATCATCAGATAAAGGAAATTTTGATCGCAGCAAGAGAGAAGGCATATTTTGCTGTCAATTTTGCTATGGTTGAGGCATATTGGCTCATTGGAAAACAGATTGTTGAATCGCAAGATGGTAACGAGAGAGCTGAATATGGGACACAATTACTCAAATACCTTTCTGAGCAACTGACACACGATTTTGGAAAAGGCTTTACGGTAACAAATTTAACTTATATGAGGCAGTTTTATAACACGTTCCCAATTCGTCACGCACTGCGTGATAAATTGGCTTGGACTCATTATAGGTTGATTATGAAAGTACCTGATGAAAACGCTCGTGATTTTTACATTGATGAGTGCATAAAATCAAATTGGAGTACTCGCCAACTCGAAAGACAAATACATACGCATTTTTACGAAAGATTGTTGTCGAGTCAAAATAAGGAAGTGGTTGCAGCAGAAATACAAAAAACGGCACCTGCACCTGAACCAAAGGACTTTATTAAAAATCCATACGTTTTAGAATTTTTGAACATTGCTCCTACACCAGAATTGTATGAAAGAGATTTGGAGACAGCCTTAATCAATCACTTACAATCGTTTTTATTGGAAATGGGAAGAGGCTTTTCCCTTGTTGCCCGCCAAAAACGCATTTCTTTTGATGACAGGGATTTCTACATTGATTTGGTTTTTTATCACTATATTCTGAAATGTTTTGTGCTTGTTGACTTGAAAATGGGTGATTTAGCACACCAAGACTTAGGGCAAATGCAAATGTATGTAAACTATTTCACACGCGAAATGATGAACGAAGGAGATAATCCACCCATTGGAATAATTCTTTGTGCCGACAAAAGCGAAGCAGTTGTCCGTTATACTCTTGCTGAAGATAACAGACAAATTTTTGCCTCAAAATACATGCTTTACTTGCCAACTGAACAAGAATTGAAAAATGAAATTTATGCGGCGATTAGTGAAAAATAAGGGAATAATTACCGAAAAGGCAAGAGACCGTAAATGGCACGCCACTGCTTGCAACAAGCATATTGCCAAAATTGCGGCATTACCCCCGCTTGAAAATATGTATGAAATTGCAAGTTTGCCACCCGCAGGGAAGTGCTCCGTTGCCGCCACCTCGCCAATATGCCGGACGTTAGCGGTAATGCGCGGGCGAAAGCGCGGCGGACAATAAAACGCGAAAATGAATGTTAAACAAAATATTAATCATCCTATGGAGAGTACAATTTATTATTTTACAGGAACAGGCAATTCGTTAAAAATTGCCAAAGACATTGCAGGCGATTTGGTTAATTGTAATGTTGTTTCTATTGCAAAAAATATTACTTCTGTCAATACATTAAAACCAAATGGTGTCGTTGGGTTCGTATTCCCAATTTTCTATTGTGGGATTCCGCAGATTGTACAAAAATTTTTAGATGAAATTGACTTGTCAGGCTCTTCCTACATTTTTTCTATATCTGTATATGGCGCTACAGCAGGTAATGCCGGAAATCATCAGGTAAAAAATATTCTCAAAAAGAAAAGATTAAAACTGAATGCTGCTTTTTACATTAAAAGCGTTGACAATTTTATTATTTGGACGTGGGATATTCCATCTCAGAAGAAACAACAAAAAATACATGAAACAGTGAACAATAAAGTAAAGACGGTATCTAAAATCATTTTAAATAATGAAAATCATTATGATACAAGCATTGTTGAATACATTGGTCCCATTATTTTTCGTTACAAACATTTTATAAAGACGGTTAATAACAGGGATAAGTCATTTACAGTTGGAAATAATTGTAATTCATGTGGATTATGTGCTAAAGTTTGCCCTGTGAAAAATATAGAAGTAGATACAATCCCCAAATGGTTACATGAAAATTGTCAATTTTGCTTGTCTTGTTTGCATTTGTGTCCAAATAAAACAATAAATTACAAGAAAGTCACTTTAAAAAGAAACAGATATAAAAACCCATTTAATAAATTAGAAGAATATTTTAATAACAAATAGTATAAATTGCAGAAACAACGAATACAAACGCCGAACGCCTAACAGGCGGTTTGCTGCAAGCGGGGCAGTGGCTCGCCCGAAAGTTTGTGCGAATTTGGAAGTTTATCGCCCGTCCGAACGGCAGTGGAACCCCCGCCTGCGCCAAGCCGCTGGGACGTTAAGCGAATATGGCGGCGTTGTC
>WQSU01000296.1 GCA_009787675.1 Lentimicrobiaceae bacterium | reverse complement strand
AAGCCATTGCAGATTCTTGGCCAAACAGCATCGACGATTCCGCTGCACGTGAGGAATGGGGCTGGAAACCGGATTATGATTTAGATGCAATGACCGAAGATATGCTNCGGGTNCTTGGGGAAAAACATAAGAAGGGGTTGATATAATAGGGTATGAATAAGGCTTGTTGTTATTATCTTAGCTCTAAAACCATTTCTAAAATCTACTATTGGCTCTTACATAAAACAAACGACCAGCAATAGTGATTGTCAGTAAGATAAAGCAAGCTCCTTTCATAAAGCTTTCATAAAACTTTCATAAAATTTTTGCAAAATTTATGAAAGAAACCACTGTGGCGTGGAGCGTGTTCCTTTGTTGGCTATTTTTCCAGATTTGCTTAATTCTTGTATCAAATTCATAATTCTATTTTTCTTTTGCTCATCACTCATCCAAGCTGGCAGTATATTCCAAAGCAACTTATCTATATCCTGCCTATTCAAACTTCCGTGTTCTTTTATAGATTTCAAAATCCATTCCAGATATTGCTGTTTTTCAAATGCTTTATTTCGTGAATATTCCGCTTTTTGTCCTGTCGATTGCGATATTTTTGCACCTATAAAAAAGTTTGGTTTTCGTCCCTCAATAAGTTTTTTCTTTTTCAAGTCCTCTACCGCTTTATCGGTTATTTCTAAATGTTTCTGAACTCTATCTAAAAGAACAACCTCGCTTAAATTTAAATCGCCACGCTGGATTAGAGTTTTTGAATAATTTTCGTCTATTGTCTGTCCATAAATTCGCAATGTAACCTCGTTTGGTTGCGATAAGTCATAATCCGGCATTGGAAAAAATCGTTTCATCTGTGATACACACAACGAATGGATGCCATAACCCAAACGGTCAATCATCTCCAAATTTACCATAGCCGTTGCAAGCCACGGATTACGATACTTAGAAGGTGTTTTCTTGCCGAAAGAGTAGTCATCAGGATTGCCTTCAAAGAAGTTCCCAGCATTTGTGAATATGAGCTTATCTACCTGCTCTGTGACAAGTACTCGACTACTCAAACTATAATTTTGATGAGCAATACAGTTATGCAACGCCTCTAAAATACTTCTTGTGTCGTACTTGTCAACTGTTGTTGCCAAAAGTTCGTTGTCGGGAAAAAACTTGTATTTGATATTACGAATCCGTTGCATTAACTTGGTTGTAGAGAGTATAAACGGTGTTGAAAAGTGTTCGTAGGATTTATCTTCCATGTCCAATTTCCAAGTGAGTTCGGCAACCGAAGGCAACAAGTAGTGTGTAGACTCTTCTTTGCCGAGCAGTAAAATTGCAGTACGAGTAATTTTACCATTTATCGTAACTTTTGCTCTATCTAAAAACTGCAAATCGTCCCAATCGTCAATTTCAGAATAAAACGGCTTGGTGGTATTCAGTTGCTTATACTTTATACGAGCAACGGCAATGGCTTCGGGGTCTAAATCTGCAAGTGTAGCATTTTCAACAATTTTTGCACTCCAATCTTCCTGCGAATTGTAAATTGTACGCATGTGTCCAGGAAAGTTACGCAAATCCGTTTTATTACTGCCAATACGAATATACGGCTTTTTCTGAAAGTTGAGTGGCTCGCCTTTTGCAGCAGGAATTTGCAGCAAAATGATATGCTTGCCTTGATAGTCAAATTCAAAAACTTCAAAACTGATTTTTGGCTGTAGGTTTACGTGTAAAAATAATACCAAATCCTCGTTTCCACCATGTTTGGCTTGAGCAAAAATAAAGTCCGTTCCCGTAATTGCGTGGGTTTTATCTTCCACACCAAAAATCAAGTAACCAAATGGCTTGTTTTTAATGGTCGCACCATTGCTCATGGCAGAAATATATTCACCGATTTGATCATCGGCAACACCATGCTTTTTCGTCTTAAATTCGATCCATTCTGATTCTGCAGGATGCGCTGTTAATTCGTTCAAAAGGTCTATTAGCTCTGTAGTTGTCATGGGTTGTTTTTTTGCAAAGGTATGGAGATTCTTTTTTATTTACTAAGTTTACTATTGTGCAGTGCAGTTTATTTCTTTATTCCAAACACATGTTTTTTTTAGTTCTGAATTGCTGTTAGTATTCCATTCTCAAAATATAAATTGTTACGCCCCCCATAGACCCATTGCTCTCTCCTTCCATGCCTTGTAGTGGTTCTGTTTATTCTTGTTGGTTCGCCCCAAGCTGCAATAGCCATCTCCTTCGTCATGCCTATTCTCACCCCTCCATCAGCAATAGTATTACCTAAGTCACTGCCCCACCTGCGTATGTGTTCATTTCTTAATCGAACCCTTTCTTCTTCTGCTGCTACTCTTCCTTCTTCCGCTAACCGCATTCTTTCTTCCTCTGCCTGCTTTCTTTCTCTTCTTCTCTCTTCTTCCACCGCTACTCTTTCTAAATGTTCTGCCTCTAGCATAAAGAAGTCGTTAATATCTCTACTCTCAAACCTAAATCTTATTTCCCTGTCTTCATTCCTAAAAATGAGAAAAGGGGTAAAATAATACTGATATTCAGAATCCATTAAAGTAACATCTACACATGTCCACATTTCACCAGGATCTAATCTTACCGTATCCCCAGTATTTATATCAATCATTCTTGTCATATCCATCAATCTAAAAGTTCCTCTGTCTAAACGACGGATTTCATTTTCATCTCTCACAACAAAGTTTTGATTCAAAAACAACTGTCTTTGTTTTTCAAAATAAGAAACCAAAAGAAAAGGCATATTCGAATTACTTGAACGATTGGTGTGGCTTAAATAGTGTCTTCTCAACGGATTTCGATCACCTCTTTCGAAGTTTAAACTCGCACTAGT
>WQSU01000295.1 GCA_009787675.1 Lentimicrobiaceae bacterium | reverse complement strand
CAATGCCGCCCATGAGAAAAATGGCTTCGGGAGAGGAGAACACTACTGCGTTGGCAAGGGCAATTCCCAGCCATTCGCCAGTTTTTCTGTAAGTTTCTATAGCAACCGCATTTCCCATATAAGCTGCTTCAGAGATAATGCTGGGACAGAGTGCCTCGGTGGGGATTTTCGCCAAGGCGTTATTGGGAGAGTGAGTTAGTAACTCCGTGCAAGTCTGCACAATACCTCTAATTGAGGCATACATTTCCAAACAGCCTTCATTGCCGCAGCAACATTTTCTACCAAAAGGCACTAAGATGCTGTGTCCCAGTTCGCCGGCAAATCCGTCAGAGCCATACAGCAAATTGCCGTCAATGATAATGCCGCTGCCTACGCCGGTGCCCAGTGTAAACATCACCACATCTTTCATTCCTTTTGCACCGCCGTAAATCATTTCACCATACACCGCAGCGTTGGCATCGTTTGTAACCACAACAGGGACATGCAGTTGCGCTTCCAACACAGCTTTAATCGGCGTTTTTCCCTTGAAATTCAAATTTGCTGCATCATCAATAGTGCCCTCGTAAAAATTTCCACAAGGTGCACCAATTCCAATGCCCGTAATTTCTTCTATATCGTTTTCCAACATTAGATTAAGTATAACATTCCTAATGTCATTTATAAATAACTGTGTATCAAAATATTGCGCTGTTTTCAAACTTTTACGCGCTATCACTACACCTTCAGCACTCACTAACCCAATATCGGTATTAGTACCCCCAATATCTATTCCTATGTTATTTTTTTTCATACCATGTTTTAAGTTTCGGCACAATAGGCTCAATATATTTATAAGTAAAAGATTTTTCAGTAGTTTCTTTTTTTAAAATACTATTTTTAGAATCAATGCTGTGTATAAAATAAAAAATAGCGCTGAAAAACACAAGCACTTTGGCTGCACCAAACAAACTGCCGAGCAAGTGATTTACAAATTCGGGGATGATGAGTTTTACTATTTTTTCCACCAATTTACCCAGCACAAATACTCCAATTAAAACGAGTAGAAAAGTGATTGCAAAATACACCTCTTTCGGAATATTCGGATTGTTAATCCATTCTTCTACTAAATCGGTAAACATAAAGGCGGCATAAATGCCTATAAGCAGCGCAGCCAAAGAAGCCAACTCACGAATGAACCCATGGGTAAAGCCTTTATAGCCAAACCAAAGCGCAGGAATAAGAATGATAATGTCGAAATAACTCATGGGTGCAAAAATAATATCTTTTATGTAAACTGATACTGCATTTAACTTTGAACTTTTAAGATAAAAATAAAAACCACCCACAACAGAATACACACAATTATCATTGAAGGCTAAAAAACGTTCATTTTGTAGTTTTTTTAATTTAATTTTTTGGAGAAAATAGATTATTTTCAAAGGGAAAGCCCAGCCGCAAGGCGCCATGCAAGCGGGAAATTATCATGCAACTGTTTCCTTAGTGAATCTGGCACTAGAAATTTATCATTACACGCTTTTAGTGAATGGGAAGATAACAGATGCGAAAATGATACTGGTGCATTAAGTTTACAAAAGCACAAATTTCTTCTCCCCAAATGAGCAAGGAATTTGTGTCTTTTTCAAACATTCCCAAAAAAGAATATTTTTTATTATTTTGCACGTTAAAAAACCACTAACCCAGTCTGCAAAAGGAGCGGACGTTAAACTTTAAGTTATGAAAAAACATTTTTTTCTCGTGGCGCTCATTTTCACCACATTGTTAATTAATTATCAAACAGTTGCACAAGAAATTGAGATTAACAATATCTCGAAAAAGGGGACTCCGAAAACGGATGCAATAGGCTTTGATCTTGGTATTGGCGCCCTATTATTTAAGGAAACTGTTAATGTTAGTTCTTATAACATGAACTACTCTTATACAGAAAAAATTGGCTATCCTGTTTTTGCCGCAGGGTTTCGATATACGCATTTTTTTAATCCCTATATTGCTATGGATGCCATAAAAATAAATTTGAACTGCCCTTTCAGAGCGAAGCGTAATGCTGAGTACATAAATATGCAGTTCATGCTCGGTATTCGTGGAAATACACCTGTTTTTTTTAAAACAATGTCTGGATATGCTGCGGTTAGAATGGGATATGGGTTACACTTTATGGATCATGCTGCCGACTTACTTCTTGGGGAGCAATTAATACACGGCATTGCTTTCGAAACCGAGATAGGATTGAATATTAACAATAGCATTCTTATTGGATTCTCATACAATCTTATGAGTTCTTTTGCTGATATTTATGGCTCGTATTATCCTTACGGAAGTAGCACATATATGTATTCTGCTAATCAAAATTTTAACACTTATGCTTTACGTATAGGTTTTAATTTCTAATAAATATATAAATGAACTCCACCGTTAAAACCATTTTAGAGCACCGCTCTATCCGAAAATTTACGTCTCAAGATATTGATGAACAAACCTTAGATTTGATTTTGAAGGCAGCCTGCAACGGCTCAACAATGGGTAACATGCAATTATACAGCATTATCGTTACCAAAGACAAAGAGAAAATGAAAGCCATGGCGCCTTTTCATTTCAACCAGCCCATGGCTACAAATGCGCCGGTGATTCTCACTTTTGTCGCCGATTTTAACCGCTTTAACAAATATTGTAAATATAGAGATGCTGCCACCGATGCTTATTCCAACCTGCAAAGTTATCACTGGGCGGTTATTGATGCCATCATTGCGGCGCAAAATGCTTGTGTTGCCGCTGAATCGTTAGGTTTGGGCATCTGCTGGTTGGGCACGATTACTTACAACGCCGACAAATTCATTGAAGCGCTACAACTGCCCCAACATA
>WQSU01000294.1 GCA_009787675.1 Lentimicrobiaceae bacterium | reverse complement strand
CTTGTACGACAGCGATACTCTTGGCGGAGATGTAAGAATTTATTTGAGTTTCCCCAAAACGCAAATCAACCGCACTCTTGTTTTTTTGAGATATAATGTTATAATACTTGCAGAAACATAGTTAAACTTCATGCGAAAGTGGGGTTGTTTTTCATAGGAAGCGACACAATAATATATATCTTTTATGTTGGCAAGACTTTGCATTCTTTTGATATCCTACGAAAATTGTGATTAAAGGAAATATATAATAGACAGACGTTGACGGGGGTAGTAAATGCAGCATGATTATATAGACATTTTTGCCGGATGTGGTGGTCTTTCATTTGGTTTGCATAATGCCGGTTGGAAGGGACTGTTTGCTGTTGAAAAAAATGTAGATGCGTTTTCTACATTACAAAAAAATCTACTTGAAATGAAAAATTCGTTCTCATGGCCAAAATGGTTGACAATGTTAAATCATGACATAAATGATTTGCTGAAATGCCATAAAAAGGAGTTATCTGCTTTACAGGGCTCTGTCACATTGGTTGTGGGTGGACCTCCTTGTCAGGGATTTTCAATGGCCGGGAAACGTAATTCATCAGATACAAGAAACAAATTGGTAAGTTCTTATTTGAAATTTATTCAGGTTGTAAAGCCTGAAATCTTATTTTTTGAGAACGTACATGGATTTTCAGTCGGATTTTCTTCTGGTGAAAAAAGAGAAATTCCTTATTCAGAAAAAATTGTAAAAACCCTAGGTAGAATGGGATACCGTGTTCACTGGGAATTGATTGATGTTTCTGCATATGGCATTCCTCAGAGAAGAAAGCGATTTATTTTGGTAGGCTCGCAAAAAACAGATCCAAATATTTTTTTTGAAGCATTAGCAAGAAACAGATTGGGATTTTTGCAAGCCAGAGGGCTTGATGCAAGCACAACTGTCGAACAGGCTATTGGTGATTTGAGAAAGATGCATGGCGAGATTGATTGTCCGGATTCAAAGAATTATAAAGCGGGAATTTATGGAAAAGCTAACTCTGCATATCAAAAGCTGATGAGGAAAAATATACCAGATATTGAACTGGTGCCTAATAGTCACAGATATGCCAGACATAGAGCTGATACAGAAATCCTTTTTAAAGCCATAATGCAGGTGTCTGATGAACCAAAAAGAATAAGCCCAAGCCATAATGTTGTAGAGGGACTGAAAAAACGCGGTGTTACTCCATTAAAGCCGGATTATCCTTGTAATACTTTGACATCAATACCAGATGACTATATACACTACAGCGAACCAAGAGTTTTAACAGTGAGAGAAATGGCGAGAATACAAGGATTTCCAGATGTTTTTGAGTTTGAAGGGAAATATACTACCGGCGGTAAATTGCGTAAAGTAGACGTGCCAAGATACACTCAGGTTGCAAATGCTATTCCCCCATTATTTTCAGAGCAAGTGGGGTTGGCATTGAAGGAGTTGCTATAAGTTGAGCGAGAAGTTAAGGTTTAAAATCAGTGCAGGATTAAAAAATATAATTGGTAGAGAGCTAATTACTGATAAGTACATAGCTATTTTTGAGCTTGTCAAAAACAGCTATGATGCATATGCAAAAGAAGTAACAATTTGTTTTGAAAATTTAGGAAAAGCAAATGCAAGGATTTTAATCTCTGATAATGGACAAGGAATGGACAAGGATGACATCATAAATAAATGGTTGTTTGTAGCTTACTCTGAGAAAAAGCATCCTTCATATAGGGACTCTATTGGAAGCAGAAAATATGCAGGAGCAAAAGGCATCGGTCGATTTTCCTGTGACAGACTAGGCTCCACAGTTGAGTTGATTTCTAAGACTGAAAATAGCAATATTCAGAATATTGTTAAAGTAAATTGGGATGATTTCGAAAGAGATAGCAAAGATGATTTTGCGAGTATTGCTGTAGCATACGACTCTAAGCAAATCTCCGGTGACCAAAAAGGGACAACAATTTTAATCACCAACTTGAGAGAATCGTGGGATCGAAAAAGTCTTTTATATTTAAAAGAGGCTTTGACACAATTAGTGAACCCAAACGCAACTGAGGAATACGATAATTTTAATGTGACAATTTGTGTTCAGGCTGAATTGGCACAAGACGATCTCGAAATAGAGGAAAGAAATAAAGTAAATGGCATAGTCAAAAATTATGTTTTTGAAGCTTTAAATATAAAAACAACTAAAATCGCTGTTACATTGTCCGAAGATGGGAAGACGGCTGAAACTATACTGACTGACAGAGGAACTCACCTTTTTACTATGTCTGAAAAAAATGAATACACTCTAAAAGGAATATCCTGTTCGCTTTATTATCTGAACAGATCTGCAAAAATTAATTTCAAAAAAATCATGGGGGTGGATTCCGTAAATTACGGTTCTGTTTTTGTTTATAAGAATGGATTCAGAGTCTTGCCTTACGGAACTCCTGAACAAGATTTTTTCAAGATAAATCAACGAAAAGCCCAAGGACATAGTCGTTATTTTGGAACAAGAGAGTTGATTGGTCAATTAAATATTAACGGTGATAGAAATAAGTTTAATGAAACATCAAGCCGTAATCATGGCTTTATTGAATCTGCACATTATCACGAATTAGTGGATTTTTTTATGGAGTATGTCTTAAAACCTCTTGAAAAATATGTTGTAAATATAATCAATTGGGGTCAAACAGACGATTTGTTGAGCGACGGTTTACTACAAAGCGATATAAGAAATTTTGACAACTTGATAAAAAAATTAAAGAATAACACAAAGGATGTGAATGTTTTAAATGTTGAATATAACCAACATTTAATGGAAATAATTGAAAACAGAAAAAAAGGAACACTGTCAAAAGCCGCAAAAGAACTGAAAGATAT
>WQSU01000293.1 GCA_009787675.1 Lentimicrobiaceae bacterium | reverse complement strand
CGCCACACTCGTGAACAAAGACAACCCGTTAGTGGTAGAAATTTGGAATTTGGTGTTTATTCAGTATAATCGCCTTACTTCAGGCGAGTTGCAAAAACTACCAGCCCGCCATGTAGATACCGGCATGGGCTTCGAACGCCTGTGTATGGCAGTGCAGGGTAAAAAATCGAACTACGATACCGATGTTTTTCAACCGCTCATTCAAAAAATTGCACACTTGTCGCATAAACAATATGGCGGAGAAGAAAAAACCGACATCGCATTGCGCGTAGTGGCAGACCATTTGCGGGCAGTAAGTTTCGCCATCGCCGATGGGCAGTTGCCCTCTAATACAGGTGCCGGTTATGTGATTCGCAGAATTTTGCGCCGTGCCATCCGATACGGCTATACCTTTCTTGGATTCAACGAGCCTTTTATTTGTCAATTAGTTAACACTTTGGTGGAAAACATGGGACTCGCGTTTCCTGAACTGAAAGCACAACAAAACCTCATTGAAAAGGTGATTCGCGAAGAGGAAAATTCATTCCTGAAAACGTTGGCAAGCGGAATACAGCGGTTTGAAGCGTATTGGCAAAAAACAGTAAATATTGAGAAACACTTAGATGATAAAATGCTTGAAAACTCCTCTCATTCCTCACCTCTCACCTCTTCTGTGGATGGAAATTTTGCTTTTGAACTTTTTGACACTTATGGGTTTCCAATAGATTTGACGCAACTGCTGGCTTCTGAAAAAGGGATGTCAGTGGATATGGAAGGTTTTCAAAAAGGATTAGAGGCGCAGAAACAACGTTCGCGCGCTGCCGCCGCCGTAGAAACGGAAGATTGGGTGGAGTTGGTTAAGATGGAAAAGCCTACCGAGTTTGTGGGCTACGAAACATTAGTTTGTGAATCTAAAATATTGAAATATAGAAATGTAAAATCGAAAGGGAAAAGTTTTTATCAGATTGTGCTGGAAAAAACGCCTTTTTATGCCGAATCGGGTGGACAAATGGGCGACACCGGAACGCTGGAAAATATTAATGACCAGATTGAAATCGTTAACACACAAAAAGAGAACGATTTAATTGTGCATATTGCCAACGCTTTACCCGATAACTTGAATACGGTTTTCACTGCAAAGGTAAATGAGGAAAGGCGTATCGCCACGCAAAACAACCACACTGCCACCCACTTGCTCCACTTCGCTTTACGGAAAGTATTAGGAACTCATGTGGAACAAAAAGGCTCTATGGTGGCTTTTGACCGGTTTCGTTTCGATTTTTCTCATTTCTCCAAAGTAGAAGACGCGCAACTACGCGAAATAGAAACCATTGTAAATGAATTGGTGAGAGCCAACACCCCACTGTGCGCTTTTTATGACGTTCCGATGGATGAGGCAGTAGAGATGGGCGCCATGGCATTATTTGGAGAAAAATACGGAAATAAGGTACGTGTGATAAAATTTAACGATTCAATAGAGTTGTGTGGTGGTACACACACCTCGGCTACAGGAAATATTGGCTATGTGCGTTTGCTCTCCGAAAGCGCCATTGCCGCTGGCGTGCGCCGCATTGAAGCTGTTACCGGAACATTTGCCGAGGATTTTATTAATATGCAATGCGATACCGTTTCCGACATCCAAAAACTGCTCAATTCTCCAAATATAATGACCGGTTTAGCAAAACTGTTTGAAGAAAACGAAAAAGCCAAAAAAGAACTGGAAGCATTTGAGCAGGAACGGATTCAACATTTTTCTAATGAGATTGTTAATACCATACAAAAGAACAATGACTTCAATCTTATTTTTTTCAAAGATGTAATGATTCCGGATATGATGAAACAAACAGCGTATAAAATAAGAAATCATAGAGATTCGCTTGTAGTAGTTTTTGGCACAACTTTAGGAGAAAAACCTAACCTTATCGTTGCACTTTCAGACGATTTGGTTGCCAAAGGCTTGAATGCTGGTAATATTGTGCGCGAGGCTGCCAAATTGATGCAGGGCGGCGGCGGCGGACAACCCACGTTGGCTACTGCAGGCGGCAAAGATTGCAACGGTTTAGACGCTGCTATGAAACGGGTGCTGGAATTAGTTTAATCTTTGAGAATGTTGTAGATTAGAACATTTTCATATTTTTTTGCCACAGCATGTAAACATAAATATTATTATTAAGCAAATCTACTCTCGCACACCTCATTTTCACCTAATGATAATTACAAAACAACCTCATTTTTCATTTTTTTCTTTAACCCACATTGCAGCTTGCTCTCCCTTTCTAAAAAAAAAATCATAAAAAAATACTCAAAAACACCCTTAAAAAAGGCAAATTGAGTGAGTCTGAAATTGTAAAGCACAGATTTTCAGTTCTATAATTTTGAGAGGGTGCATTTGTAGCGCACAAGGGGTATTGATTATCAGCAATTTATATTTATTTTTGCCGCCGTTATGTATTTTAGATTCTCCTTACGACACAATCCGGCCAAAGGCAAAAGCGATTTGAGGAAAGCATCCGCCATCCCGACGTTCGCGAGATCGGTTCAGAGTGGCTCTGTACTCAGGCATTGGATCAGTTTGCAACTTGCAGGTTATTTGAGATATATAGGTTTTTCGGAAGAAGACACACAACTTGCTATTACTCAAATCATCAGTCGTGCGGTATATCCAGCATCGGAGCTGGAGACTGCGCGTTGGATACGTGAAAATTCAGCAGTGTGTGAACTGACCGACTATCCGCTGAAAAAAATAACGAAAGACAAGCTCTATAGAAGTTCTCTGAAACTATTTTAGCCTGTTCTTCTGTTGCATGCAAAAAACTTTATCTTTGCGCACTTCGTTTCTTGCACAGCATAGAAGATGAAACAGCAAGATTACAACTACTAACATTCACTAATATAACTATATATGAAACCTACAACAA
>WQSU01000292.1 GCA_009787675.1 Lentimicrobiaceae bacterium | reverse complement strand
CTTACCCCCGGCCAAATCGGGGAAGCCCTGAACGTGTCAAGAAGAACGGTTTACAGCCATCTGTACAGTCTGTATGCCGCTTTTCACGTGCACAACCGTACCGAGATGGTGGCACTTGCATGGGAAATGGAACTTGTAACCCCGAAGGATATTCGGCTTTACAACCAGAAAAAAGAGCGCAAGAGCGATAAACCGGTTCCCCAGTGGGCGGTGGTGAAATGGAAATGCGACAGGTTTTTTGATTATGAGTGACGGAAAAGCCGACAGCCTAACGCAGTAGACGGCTTCTTAAATTCGAAAATTACAAAGAGTGTTGTTTTTGATAGCAATTTCAAAATATGTCTTGTGAAACACTGTGCCGACCATTAACTGGGCGGAGACCTAGAAATGATCAGGGTTGTACAGCGCAGGACTTTCGTTTGGTTTTTCCACGACATGTGTTTTCCCTGAAAGCCGAGATGCCAGGAAGCACAGCGGTTTCAGCACAAGAGGTCGCAATCTGAGAAATCCCTCGGTGCCTTTGCGCCGAGAGCCGTTTTATCGCGACAAAGCTTTATGGGAGTTTGTTTTAGTTTTTTGTGTAATTTTTCTCATAAATTTGAATGATCCAACATGACAATGGCCTTATTTTCCTTGGATTATTAGGAGGTAGCCAGAAAAACATGGTTATACCCGACTGATAAGGGCTTTCTACCCCAATTGACACAACTTTCGTTTCATGATAAAGTTGGTTTTGGAGAAAGCAAGGAGAAAAGCTACATGGGATTTTATGAACTTCTCGAATCGCTTGGGAAGAAAATATACAACCGCATTCTTGAAGACACATCCCCTGAAGATGTATTCCTCTTGTCCATTATTGACCCTGACACTTTTATGGAATTACAAAAAGAGGTAACTTCAAACTTACAAGAGATGGAAAAAACTTTAAAGGGAACAGGAACGTTCCGCGAACGTTTTTTAAGTAACAATTATATAGCAGTAACGATAGCTACATTGCAAGTATGGTTGGTTTATGACGTTGATTACGATAAAGTAGATGATAGTTTTTATCGAAAAATGAAAAAATACTATGCAAGTAATCTAGTAGAAGATCAAGATGTGCGAGAGTACTTTAAAAACATTAAACAAGAAGATCTATGGGAACGAGTAAGGCGTTTCTTCGAAAAAGAAGCTCGTTATCTACGTATACCTCCACGAAAACCAAAGGGAGTTTCTGGTAGATATACCCAATTTCCAAAATCACAGCAAATTATTCGCTGGAACGAAGTAATCAAATATGCTGACACATTTCGTGGCCTTAAACTTGAACCTTATCAAATTCTATCTCTTGGTGACTTTTGTGATAGAGTTCACATCGATAATAGGTATCGATTTAAACCCGAAGAGTATGAAGCCATTCGAAAAATAGTGTTTTCCTTTTATAATAAATGGGATGGTCGTTCAACTACGGAAATAAAAGCACAAAGAAAAAGTGTACAAAACAGACAACACGGACAGGTCATGGGCAGAAGCGCAAACCCAGAAATTGTGATTAAGATAGAAAATGATGTGATGCGTGTTTTTGTTGACGATAAAAAGAAATCAGGGAAATATTTGTTTAATATGTTCCCCCAAAAACGTGCCCTGCCATTTATTTTTGATGAATACTATGAGGATTGGACAGAAATCAGAAAAAGACTCAAGCGCAAAGATAAAGTACTTGTGTTGATAAATAAATCGTATCCTGTTGGAAATTATTTCAGAGATCATAGGTACGATGATCTTAAACTAGAATGTTTTCATGTGTATATTTTTGATAATTGCAATTCAAGGATAGCCGAATTCGCCGATCTGAAATTTGACAACAATGAAATTTATACAATAATAGGTGGAGTAAGCGGTCGTAGTTCGTATAATGCAAATGCTAACGTTCTAGGAATTTGGTACGATTTTGCCCTTCCCAAAATAAAGATAAATTTACCTCCGCTGGCAAACGTATATATCGATTCAAAAGAAGTTGCCGTAGAAAAAAATCAAATTAATTTAGCAAAATGTTCACTTCCTGTAGGCTGGCATTCATTTAAATGCAAGGATATTAGTCCAGTTTATTTTTATGTAGCAGGGGCAACAGCAAATGACACCGTGGAGTTAAATAGCGGCTGGCTAGTATCATCTATTGACATGAGGCAGATAAAACATGATGAAACACCAAGTATCATTGGTTTGGATGTGCTTAAACCTAACAAGGCAACAACACCCATGCGTCCTTTTTTGTCCCAAATGAAATATCTGCAAAAAAGGCTTTCGGAGCAAAGATTAAGCAGAAAAATCCAGGCAATTGAAACAAGGCGGTACTATGGCTATTGAAGGCATTGAGAGCAAGGTTCTTTGGGGGCTTGCCGAGGTTTTGGTAGGTGGAACTGTATCTAGAATAAAGGTTTACGGAGAGCAGGTAAAAGGAAGCCTCTTGGGAATATATTCCCCTGGTGATTTGGCCATTTTCAGACCTAATGGTTATGTTTTTTCTCCAGAAAAGTATGATTCGTATTGTACATTCATGGCAGAGGAAAATCCAGATAAGAAAAAACTGGATGGTGATGATTATATAATTATACGCAACTCCATAAAGCCTATACCATACTATAACTTAATAGAAATAAAGAATATATCTGGCAAATCAATACCATTAGAAAAATTGCAAGAAATAGGTGTCAATAGGAATTTAAGTGATGGGACATATTATATCAGCATTACTGAAACCAAAGAGTTAGTAGGTCCTTTTAAGAAAGACACAAATGGACTTATACCAAAAATAGGTCAACATGTATCGGTCTATAACATATCGCAAGACTTTGAGAAATTGGTCTCGATACGGGGGAATAACGGGACTATTTTTTTTAATCGGCCAGAAACTATTTTTGAGA
>WQSU01000291.1 GCA_009787675.1 Lentimicrobiaceae bacterium | reverse complement strand
AATAGGAAATTGAGAAATAAAGTGTTTATACGCATTGCTTTCTGCATTGGTAAAATGATAGCGTTTGTCTTTGTCCCGAGTATCTAACATGAGTTTTTTGGCTTTGGGAGGCAAGCTGTCCAAGTCAATACTGAAAATCGTTTTCTTGCCTGTCTCAAAAAAGAGGGAATCTAAAGTAATAGCCCTGTCGTGCAAACGAAGGGTAACCTTTTGTTTCACAGAATCTGAAACAAGAAAAGAATAACGTTTCGGTTGTTCAGTCCATGAGAAATACACCGGTTGGTCGTTTATTTCGATCACGTAAATAAGAACGGCTTCCCCGTTTTTCATAACGTAAGGCGCTATTTGCGTAGTGGAATCGGGGGTTTCTACGGTATGTCTAAATAATTTGTTTCGGGGAAATGTAAACTGATAATATTTTATCGTATCCAAACACAATTTTCCATTCCAGTAATCATAATGGAAGGGAACTGTTACAACGCAGTTTTTGTTGCGCAGAGAGAATGTGGGAGCCTTACTGCGCTTTTGAGGGGCAGTACCGTAATCCTCCAAATCAGGTACGTGGTAATTTAATGGACTGTTGTATGCAAACGCTGTAAGATCAACATCCTGTACCGGTTTTCCAAAAATATCTTTCACCGAAATGGTGGCGTCTAAGGTTTGCCCAGGGTAAATGCGATCGGGCAAATCAATAGAAACATCCAAGAAATCAATATTAGGCGTAAATGTCTTACTGTAAAATTGTTTAGTTCCACCTATGTGATAGAAAAATTCTACATAATGCACTTTCTTCAGATTTGTTCTGGGAATCAGCGTGTCAAATTCGGTTCCTGAACCTTTTGCCAACAACCGTCCTCCTTGATAAAGATACCATGACAGTTCTAATTTTAAAGGATTCAGTAGTTTAACGTTAATAGCATCGCCTTGAAACCCTCCGGAAACATCCAAGTGAGGGTCAAAATTCACTGTATAAAAAGATTCTGACAAATCTAATGAATCTATCCTGAAATGATAGCTCTTAACCCATGAGTTAAATGGTATTTCAAACGGAAGCTCCACTGTTTTATGTACACTGTCGTTGTTCAGCCAAAATTCTGCCTGCCTGTTTTGGACTATTCCCAGCTCTTTCCATTCAAAACGTACTGTATCGTTGCGGGTGGAAGACACAATTTCGCAGGAAGATTTGTAAAAAGTAGCGCTTTTTACAGAAACAAGCAGTTGGTTGTCATGCGTCAAAATATTGATGACCACACTGTAATTGCAATTTGATGCACCGAACAAGTCGGAAGGAATTTCGGCAAGGGTGGGTTTGTCGTTTTCCAAATCAATTTTTTTAGACATCAACGTATCAGGAAGTTGCAAAAAATCGGTAAATGTTTTTAAAACATTGCCTCGCAGCACTATGATTTCGGCTTGAACATCCTGCAAAAATAAGCCATTCATATCCAATGCCTTTATTTCTATTTCGTTGGCATGAGGCGCATAGTGTTTGAAATTCATTTTAGTTTCTACCCGACTGTCGTTGAGTTCATAATCTTCATACTTAAATAGAGTGGAAGCCACAACCCTTCCTTCTTCATTGCGCAACCTGAACTTATAATTTTTATCTAATGTGAGTTGTAAAGAGTCGTGCAGAAAAATCTCGCCTGCATATCCCCCCGGACGATAGGGATGAATCGTGTCTATTTTTATAAACTTATAAGGATTTTAATAATCGGTTTGCATCCAAAGTTCCAATGGGTATTTCAAGGGGGTTACCTCCTCTTCGATGCCGTAAAGCGAGTAGGATTTAAAACGGATCGTTTCTCCCGGCTTGTACCTGTTTTTATCGGTAATCAAGTAGCTATAAAATTTTGGAGAATTATAGTAATTGCTATTATAGCTTCCATATCGAGGAACAATATTCGTTTTCGACACTTCAAACAGGGCGCAGAAATTATCCAATTCTATCATTAAGAATTCAGTGTCTTCTACATGAGAACCACCAATAGTATAGGTTCGCGTTTTTTTGTCGAAAGGAACAGGGATATTTTTCCATCTCTTAAAATAGCCGGGGCGGCGCATAAGCAGTTTGGCATCATCGCGCAGATTGTTCTGAGCATCTATAACTTGTATCGTCAATGCTCCATACTCCTGAAAATGAAATACTTTAAAAGGTATTATGGCGGTGTAACGATAACTCACCTTGCCTTTATCTATTTCCACAAAAATAAAATGCCCCTGATTCGGTTCTTCTTTCCATTTTCCTGAAAAGTAACCGCGAGGTGTATGCAACATTTTTTTAATAGCCAAACTATCTTTAGATGAATAATTTAGAAACTGTTCAGCCTCACTGTTTGTAATTTCATAAACAAAGGTTCTTTTGGCTTCCGCTTGCCATTTAATTTCCTGTGCTTGTAAACATAAGGAAAACAGCAAGATAAATGTCGTAAATGTTGTTCTCATAATTTTTCATTTTTTTTATCAAATTTGCGAAAATAGATTTTTTAACCGTAAAACGAATGCGGACTTTTTTGCGCCGCAGGCAAATATTTTACCCCATACCATGTAAACTGCAACGACAGAAACCCTATGACTAATATAACGAATAATATTTTGCGATTTATTCTTGTAATTTTTTGAAGATGAATGTATAAGAGAAAAATGAACCAAGTAATTAAGGCAGCGCTCTCTTTAACATCCCATGACCAATATTGCCCCCATGCCTTTTTTGCCCATAATGCGCCGAAACACAAGCCGATACCTAAAGCACTGGTAGCAATTTTGACTAATGTATCGCTTTCTTTGCATAATCTCTTTGCGTTTTTTGTGATTAATTCTTTGGGCTTTTGAGCACTCTTTCTATTTTCCAAAAAACTCAGAATTACCGCAAACCCCACCACCGCGTATGCAAACATATAAACCGCTAC
>WQSU01000290.1 GCA_009787675.1 Lentimicrobiaceae bacterium | reverse complement strand
GAGCAAACAATGATGTTACCTGCTCACTTTCAGACGAGCCAACACCCCCGCTTGCGCCAAACCGCCCGTTATCGGCTGGCATTTCTTGTTGCTCGTTTTTTTCGTTTCTAATGGTCTTCATTTTATTTTTGGTAAACTTATTTTTTCGTTAATCTGCTAATTTTAGTCGGTCGTTGAAGCCACTGCTCCAATGTAAATGTTTTTTGTCGGATTGTAAATTGTCCAAAAATGGGCACCCCACCATTCTTTCCCTGCCTCAAAATAATTTGAACTATCAACACTCCATTTGTAAACTTCAATTTTTGCAATGTCAGAAAACAACAATTTACAAAAATCAAGAAAATATTTTTCGTGTTCAAAAATGTTTTTCCCAATTCTAAGTGAATGTGGCGGATTTAAAAATGCACCACAAAATGCTCTTGAACACCATCCGTCTTTTTCGTGATTTACAAAGTCAACTATATTTTTTTCATCTTCATCTGTGTCATAATAAAAGTATGAATTATAAAATTTTTCAACGCCTCTTATTTGAGGTTTGTTAGTTAAATGGTCAAATTGTACTCCAAAAAAGTCTTTATTTGTAATTTGAATACCTGAATCTTCAAGTTTTTCAAAATAATTTTCTTGCTTAAAATATAATCCTCTGTCAGTATGCAATTCTTTGGCTTTTTTTTGAATGTAATCTTCCCAATCATTTGAAATTTCAATGAGTGTTCTTTTAGCAATTTCTAAATGTGTATGGTAGGAATCCTCTACATTCTCAACCTCAAAAACCTTAAATTGAATACAGCCACCTAAACGCTCAAACTCGTCAATTTTGTCAATAAGTTCTTTGTTTTTAAGAAGATTAATTCTCATCTTTCTATTTCTGTGTTTTGTTGTTATTCTCTTGTTGCACTGTCAGCCGCTTGCCGATAACGTCCCAGCGGCTTGGCGCAGGCGGGGCTTCCACTAACGCTCGGACGGGCGATAAACTTCCAAATCCGCAGAAACTTTCGGGTATATTGCCTAGACTCTGGACTCTTCATATATCAATAATAACATATTACTGAAGAATAACCATGGTCTTGAGATGCTAAAAATATACGATAATACCTTGTCAGATGAGACTTTCTGTTGGCACCCCAAAAACCTCCTTGCTGGCTTTAGGGAGCACGAGCAGCCCTGTTGGGACTATCCCTTAATCTTTTGAGTCGCCCTCTGATTGAACTAACAAGAATTTCTTGTGAGTTCCTTCTTGACGCAATTCTTCGTCTCGTATGATGCTTTCGATGTGCTGGCTGATGTTTTGCTGGGTAGTGTCGTATATTTCTGCAATCTGGTTTTGCGTGAGACAAAGATCATCTTCCGCAAAACGTACGGAAACGCGAGTAATCCCGTTTTCGTCCTGATATAAAATAACGCTGTTTTCGCTGGAACACTTACTCGTATCAATTACTTCATTCCTTTTTTGTCGCCATACTCCCTTTAGCTGCTTCTCAACCTCTTAATATGCTCACTGTTGAGCAAGGATGTTAGTTGGGTAATAGCTATTTGGTTTAACCGAATTAGTCGCTCACCTTGTTCTAGCCCTTCACGTATCAGTACAGCATTGACACTTTCAAGGTTTGAAAGCACCACCAATTGTTCTAGTGTGGCGTGGTCGCGTATATTACCGTCAAGTTCGGGATTGGTCGCGCGCCACTGGGCAGCTGTTTTACCAAAGAGGGCAACATTTAGAAGGTCTGCTTCTGATGAATAGATAAAGCCTGCTTGTTCTTTGGTTATTTCTGGCGGAATAATTTGTTCTTTAATGGCATCGGTATGAATACGGTAGTTGATCTTAGCGAGTGTACGTTGTAGGTTCCATTCTAGGGAAAGGCGTTGTTGTTCTTCGGATTTGAGACGCTGGAACTCTTTGATTAAATACAGTTCAAATTCGGCAGAAACCCAAGATGCAAACTTGAAAGCAATATCTGGGTGAGCAAAGGTACCGCCACCATAGCGACCTGGTTTGGAAATGATGCCCTTGGCGTTCGTTTCTTTTGTCCACTTTTGGGGAGACATCCAAAAGTGCGGTTTGGCGGAATCAGTTTTAAACCCCTCATATATGTGGGGTTTAAAATCCTGATTATATAGAGTCTCCCATAGCCCCAAATATTCAATTGTGCTATAAGTTCGCATCCAAAGACTAACCATGCGCGAAGGATCTTCAGTGTCACGATATTTTGCAATATCAGTCAAAGAGATATAGTTTTCTTCGTTGGTTTGCGATATTGCAACCATAGTTCCCTGCACCGTAATCATTTCATTTTTCTGCTTTCCCATAGTTCCTCCTAATAAAACACTTGTTCGTTACCATTGTAGCACTATATACCCACGAACCAGTTCAAGTAAATGTTATAAGACCAGCTTCATTGGCTTCGCAATCGTAACACGGTTGAATTCCTGGGGATTTGAGAGAGTGTTCATAATCCAGATTTTAATTATGGCAAATCCGCCATAATTAAAAGCAAAGTGTTAAATTCACAACACCATCTTTTGGCTCCCTTAATTTAAGCTTTTAGATGGAATCGTTCCCTGTTACTCCTAGACAGCCTCATGTCGCATCGGTTCAAAAGTAAGTGCTCTAAAAGATACTGCTTTTCTCGCGTTTAGGATTAAATGGAGCCGTCAGCACGAGAGGATATTAATAAGTGCTGAAATCAGTAAATAGGAGATTAATATACTAAGACCATGTCAAAGAAGAAACTAGTATTGCCCGCGCAGAGTAAGAAGAGTTGTCTTTTCGCCCGTCTTTTCGCGTTGAGCAAACGCGACGAAGAAAACCTTTTCAGGGGTGGCTTTTGGTTATTTAACGGATATGACTTACCCAGTATTTCCTGGGTCTTAAATGTGGCCGGGGAGGATAGGCTATGGATGGCATGAATATGAT
>WQSU01000289.1 GCA_009787675.1 Lentimicrobiaceae bacterium | reverse complement strand
AAGCCTCCGCTGACGAAAACGGGACGATCTCTTCCTCAGGTAACGTAGAATATTGGGAAGGAGAAAGTGTAAAATATACTTTTACCCCCGCACCTAATTATGAAGTTGAAGAAGTGTTTGTTGACGGTGAACCTATGGGGTTGGCTCAAGCTACAAGCTATACTTTCCCTGCTGTTGATAAAGATTATACGATTCATGTTACTTTCAGATTGATTCAAGGATCGGAATTTACCATTACTGCATCCGCAGGCGAAAACGGAGCCATCTCTCCATCAGGCGAAACCTCTTTCTCTCCAGGAGCAAGCGCTGAATTCATCTTTACCCCTGACCCTAACTATGAAGTTGAGGAAGTGTTTATTGACGCCAAACCCATGGGCTTGGCGCAAGCAACAAGCTACACTTTCCCCGCAGTGGATAAAGACTATACAATTCATGTTACTTTCAAAAAACTATTTGGTATTAAGGATGCCAACGGCGTTACTATTGCTGTTGCCCCCAATCCTGTAAACGATCAATTGTTTGTAACCGGAAGGTACGATAAATTAGAGATCATTTCTCTTACAGGTCAAATACTTACTACTGCCCACAACCAACCTGTTGTAGATGTTAATCATTTGGCAAAAGGAATCTATTTTGTTAAAATTCAAGCTAACGAACAAACATGCACATTTAAAGTCATTAAATAACTATTTATCACTTAATTAATTAAAAAAAATCAATGAAAAAAATTCTAACCCTGTTACTCGTCGGCATAACGTTATTTGGTTATGCCCAAAAATTTCAACTCACTGACCCAAAGGGCATTCCATACGCCCATGAGCAAATTATTTCCGCAACTGTTACAGGAGCTGATCTTGACTTTCAAGGTGAGTATGTTACGGATATTAAAATAGAAAATCTTATAGGCGAAGAGTTTTCTATGAGAACGTTCCGTACAAATGACGCCTTAATTGAAGGAATGACAGCATACGTGTGTGGCGGCGGACTTTGCTACGACTCTCTTGTTTTTGCTATAGACTTTACACTTATGGAAGAGGGCGATTCTTATGCTGTGCACTTGAAGCCTAAAGGCAATTTTGGTTTGTGCAAATTTAAACTCGATTTTATGGCGGAAGACCAAAGTATGACCCTTTATGTTCATCTTGATGTATTGCCTTTGGGCGTACAAAACCACAACGACAGCAAGTTATCGCTTTCGGCTTTCCCCAATCCGGCTAATACGCATTCTACTATAAACGTAACCTATACACTTGCCGACAAAAGCATCAACCACCGTTTGGTCATTAGAAATATTGTAGGCGCTGAAGTAATCAGTAAGCCGTTAAATCCTTACGAAAACACTATCGCCATTGAGACCTCTCCGTTAGTAGCCGGTGTTTATTTCTACGCTATTGAAAACAAGAACCAAATTTCTATTGCTAAAAAATTGATTGTAAAATAGTTACGTTGTTTAGTGCGAATAATATTATCACGCTTACTTTAATGATAGGGTTATTTATTGTAACCCTATCATTTGTAATGTATAAAAGGAAAACGTTGTTAATGTTGCGCGCACTGTTTTCTGCACGGTACCTGCAACAATTGCTTCGTGAAGGAAAATTGACCAACGAAGGTTTGTATTTCTATTCTATTCTTCTCTGTTTCATTGCATTTCCTTGTCTCATACTCACACTCTTTCAATTTTACCCCATAACGCTATTAGAAACCTGTTCCTATTGGCAGGTTTATGCCATCACCTTCGGCATTCCTGTGGTAGGGTTAATCATAAGCAACTCTATTTTGCAATACTTTACTGAAATATTCAATTATCAAGAAGAAAGATATTTATATATAAGTATTAAGACCCTGTTTCGTTTTCATAATGCCTTACTTTTATTGTTTGTTGTTCCTATAATATGGTATGCCCGCATTCCCGAACTCATATTCATAGTTTATATTCCGATGTTTATCATTATGTTTTTGGCGTTTTTCGTTCATTTTTTAAGAAATATTAGCGGCGTTAGTTGCATTCATTTTTTTATATATTTTTGCAGCCTCGAAATTCTACCCTACCTCCTTATAGTTAAATTACTCACTAACAATATGTAATACCAATTTTAACCTATTGCTATTTCACCAATGAAGATTAAGAACATTCTAATTTCTCAAATTGCTCCGGCTGATTTTGAAAAATCTCCTTATGCTGATCTTAAAAAGAAATATTGCATTTCTATTGATTTTTTTAAGTTTTTTAAAATTCACAGTATTTCTGGTATTGACTTTAGGAAAACGAAAATCAACATTTTAGATCACTCAGCCGTTGTTTTTTCCAGCACCACTACGATCGATCAGTTCTTTATGCTGTGTAAAGAATTGCGTATTGAGATGCCCTACGAGATGAAGTATTATTGCATGACCGATATGACGGCGCATTATCTTCAAAAGTATATCCATTATCGCAAGCGTAAAATATTTTTTGGTAAAAACAACAACCCTGCCAGCGTCTTCGATTTGCTGTTGAAAAACAAAGCCCACAACTATTTAATTCCTTGTGGTGCTGACTCGATGGGCACCCAATTCGCAGAGTTTTTCGACAAACACAACATAAAATATACACAAGCTGTTTGTTTTACAACAGAAAGCGCTGATATAAAGGCAAATGTTGAACTTTCGAAATATGACATGGTAATTTTTTTCAGTCCCGTTGGGGTTGCTTCGTTTAAAGAAAATTATCCTGATTTTGTTCAAGGAGAGTTAGCTTTTGGCGCAGTGGGCATGGCAGCCTGCAACGCGGTGCGGGAATCAGGCTGGGAGTTGCACGTAGCAGCGCCTACCAAAGAACATCCCACCATAACTTCAGCCCTTGAAGTCTTCTTAAAAGAATATGCCACCCGCCGCAGATAATAAATTGCAAAACACTTTCAGAAAGCGCGATAA
>WQSU01000288.1 GCA_009787675.1 Lentimicrobiaceae bacterium | reverse complement strand
TATAAAATTTACCTTATAAACTGTGCTTGTCTTATCTTCTGCCGTTACGGTAATAATTGCCGTTCTGTTTACCAGCGTGGCTGCGGTATAATTGACATTTGCCCAAAGGCTGGCTTTTTCATACGTAACCGTTGGAATAGAAGTTACACATGCCGTGCTGGTGTAATTATATTCTAACACATCAGGGTCAAAATCAGGAATATTTACATTGGCAATTTGTATCTTAGTTAGTTTTGAGTTGGAAGAAAGTGCTTTTGTAAATATTAAGTTGTAAGTTTTTGTGCTATAGTTTTCAGCCTGAACAATTACCTTGCCGGTAGAGTTAACACCTGTAGGTTGTATAATATTCTGTACGTTCGCAGTCGGATCGGCAAGCACAATAGATTCCGGAATAATTTTAGGAATACGCGCTTCTTCGGGGTCTGGTAAGTTTATGGAATAACTAACTTGTGAAGGTGTAAATCCGGGTACAGGTACTGGCGTTTCATCCATAGAGTAGCTCATGGCGGTTACCGTATTGTTATTAGAGAGGTGTGCAAAATAATACACTCTGTATTCTACTTTTGTAATGCCATCTTCAGCGGTTACTACAATAGAGGTATAACCTTCATCGGCGTCATCGTTTGGTCCTGGCACATTTGTAATTTCAACGCCAAGAATGTCATTTACTTCAGGTGTATATGAAAAGACTTCTTCCGGATTGGGGTATGGAAATGCGTATGGAGCAGTTCCCGACAGCGTTGGACCACCGTATGTTAAAAGTCTATTCTGAAAACCATCAATCGTTGCGCCATTTATTTTTAAATCTGACAACCACGCAGAATAGATTAATTCTACGGCAGTTACATACAATTCGTCTTTGTTTGCTCCACCTCCGGGAGTTTTATTGGTAGTAAATGTTACTAAAATATAAGCAGGGTTTGAGGTTGATGGACCTTCATAAACAAAAGGCACTTCATATTCCGCCCAGGTTCCACCGGTTCCTCCTACTCGAGTAAAGTTCAAGGTTGCTTTTCCAATCCATTGGGATGCGCTTCCGCCTGTACCTTCCGGATCATGATAGTCGTAGTCATCATGTATAACGGCGTTCACGCGAGCGGAATCAGATAAAGAACTGTTTGCACATTTTGCCCAAAAACGGATATAATCGGGAGTTCCGATAATGGGTTGATTAAATTCCGCATAACTGCTTCCCCTGCGGGTATAGTTATAATTACTATTAGGTGTATTCGGGGTCATAGATGCTGCATTAACACACCCTGTGGTCATTTGACCATTGGCAATAATACCTAAAGTACTCTGTGCTTGCATCATAACACTATACGTAATGCCGGATATGGGGGGAATATTCGTACTTCGCCAAACAACTCTGGGAGCAAGACTTGCCATACCCCCTGTAGCCCCATTTTTCATTGAATTCCAATATCTTGCATGTTCTCCGTTGGCTCCTACATTATCCCAAATAGCCATATCCCCATTCCGGAGATGATACTGTGCAAAACTGCTGATTGTTGTTGCAATAAAAAAGCAACTTAATACTAATAATAATAGATTTTTTTTCATAAGAATATTGTTTAATGTTAAGGTTAATATTGTATTTGTGTATAGGTACAATGATATATTTATCTTTGCTTCTTTTTTCGGGCGCAAAAATATGATTAGTTTGATACGTTTAGTTAAAAAACGTTAAACAAAAATGAATGTTGCTGTGTATTAGTTAATTAAAATTGTTAATAAATGTTAACGGCGTTAATATTGATATTTTTTGTAATTTAATAACTAAAAATCCGGATAGGATTTCCTTACGCAATCATAATTATTAATGTGAACATTCCCATAGTTTTTAAATAACATCCACGCCATAACGAAGCGGTGGTCGTTGTAAGAATTGAAGTGAAATTCTGTTGGTAAAGCGGTGTTTCTTTTGTAAATGGTTATAGCATTTTCCGAATGTTTCTCTATGGTGGTGAATTTTGAGAGTTCGGCTACCATAATATCTAAACGGTTTGATTCTTTAAAGTTAAGAGTTTGTACGCCAGAGAGTGTTAGTTCAAAAGGATAGCAAACGGCTAAAGTTGCCAGTATCATTGCTAAATCAGGAGTGTTGGAAACATCTATGCTTTGTTTGGAGACTTCAAGTTTGTGGATTTGCCTGACTTCAATCCCCAATTTGTTTTCGGAGATATGGATTCCCCATTGGGCGGCTAATATTGCAATGCTGGCATCGCCTTGTAGTTTGTCGAAATGTAGATCATTTAGGAGGTAGTGGGCGTTTGGGGCGAGGGCGGCGTTGGCAATCCAAAATGCAGCGGCACTCCAATCAGAGAATGTAGAGACGCCATAAATGGCGTCTCTGTTGGCTGCAATCTGCAATATCCTTTCTGTCATGCGAATGTAAGGGTTTTGAGAATTAAGAATATTGCATTCGTGCATTCTGCTTTCTGCCTGCAGCATCATCACCGCACTCACAAACTGTGATGATTCCCCTGCATCAATATCAATCTCTTTTATTTGAAATACTCTGCCTTGAATTTTCCAGCCTGAGGAGATTTTTTCAATGTTAGCGCCGTGGGTGTTTAGAAAGTTTACCAAAGGGAGGATAGGTCTTTCTAATAATCTGGGTGTTCCTGTAAGCAGCCAATTTCCTGAGGTTGCAGCAAGAAGAGGCATGAGAAAACGGTATGCTGCGCCACAATCTTCAACATCAATTACGCAACGCTCCCCTACCCTGTTTTTTTTTTGTAAATCAATAGTTTTTAAAGCGTTGTAAACAATTTTAATATCGTTCGGATCATTTTCAAACACAGGAAGCAGGGCGCCTGTTTTGACATAATGCACAATTAAACATCTGATAACAATGCTTTTAGAACGAGGAAGTGAAATAACAACAGGAGAAGACACAGCAAGGCTATTCTAATCCCAACACCTTA
>WQSU01000287.1 GCA_009787675.1 Lentimicrobiaceae bacterium | reverse complement strand
CGCTACGCGGACTTCGCCTAACTGCGGGTTCACGACATACCGCTACGCCGGCGCAAACGCCGTCTACGCGGTACGTCGTAAACCCGCCGCCCGTTAAATGACATGGGGCATTTAGTGGGAAAAAATAACCCACAGCTTCATGTCGCAAACGTTTTAGGTTTGTTATGGCGGATGTGGCAGAGGAAAAACTAAATTTTGGCGTAAACAAGCTTATTCTCGGAGACAATCTGGAAATCTTGAAAGGTATTCAGGATGAAACGGTGGACTTGGTGTATCTTGACCCGCCTTTTTTCAGCAACAGAAACTATGAAGTAATATGGGGCGATACAGGCGAGATAAGAAGTTTCCAGGACAGGTGGTCTGGAGGCATAATCCATTACATTGACTGGTTGAAGGAACGGGTTGAGCAAATGCATCGTATACTAAAGTTTACGGGAAGCCTTTTTTTGCATTGCGACTGGCACGCAAACGCATATATCCGTGTGCATATACTGGACAGGATTTTTGGGGAAAATAATTTTAGGAATGAGATTGTATGGAAAAGAAAAACAGGAAGAGGAGAAACAAACCATAAGTCAAGTCAATTTGGGACAGAGGTGGATTCGATTTATTTTTACACTAAATCAAAAAACAATTATTTTGAAAGCCAGTTTTCTTTCGATGTAGAAGGGTACGATGATTATGTGGCTAAATTTTTCAATAAAACAGATGCAAATGGGAGGAAATTTCAAACAAATAATTTGGCAAGTCCATCTCCCAGACCTAATTTAATGTACGATTACAAAGGTTACAAATCACCTCCCAACGGATGGTCAATATCGAAGGAGGTAATGGTTCAATGGGATAAAGAAGGGCGTTTGTATTTTCCCGAAAAGAAAACTGGTATAATTAGAAGAAAGCAATACTTAGATGAACTGAAAGGTAAGCCAATACAGAATTTATGGACAGATATAAAAATGGTTGACGGTAGAAGTAATGAAAAAATAGGATACCCTACCCAAAAACCCGAAGCCTTATTGGAAAGAATTATCAGGTGTGCAAGCAAGGAAGGGGACATCGTTCTTGATCCTTTCGTTGGCGGAGGTACCACGATAGCCGTTGCGGACAGACTGAACCGCCAATGGATAGGTATTGACCAATCGGTACAGGCAGTCAAAGTTACGGAGTTCAGGTTACAGAAACAAACCGATTTATTTACGTCGCCATACGCCGTTCAATTACACAAATACGATTACGACACCTTGCGTTACAAGGACGCGTTTGAGTTTGAAAGCTGGATAATCACCCAACTCGGCGGAACGCCCCAAAACAAAAAAGGCGGGGACAAAGGGATTGACGGCAAACATTCCGACGGCACACCTATTCAGGTAAAACGTTCCGACAATATCGGCGTAAACGTCATAAAGAACTTTTCCGTATCGGCAAAACAATATGACAAGAGTCTTTTTGAAAGGAATGTGTCCGCAAATAAACAGGTTGGGTGCATCATTGCTTTCTCTTTTGGCAAGGGTGCCATCGAAGAGACTGCCAGGCTTAGAAACGATGAGAGCATATTCATCAAATTGGTACGGGTGGACGAGATTATTCCCATAGCCGTAAAGTCAGCGGTAGGTATTCATATAAATGAACTGGAACGTGGGGACAAGGGTTTGAGAAAAATTGAGTTTATAGCGCAGGGGCAAAGCCCGGCAGGGATTGAGTTTTACAGTTGGGATTTTAACTATGACAAGGAAAAAGGTTTTAAGGCATCCGTTATTATCAACAGGGAAGGCAGGCAGGTGTTGACACTGAAAACTGGATCACATACCATAGCCGTGAAAGTGGTTGACAATGACGGGCTGGAAAATATGGAAATCATTCAGTTGAAGATTAACGGTGTTGTGGAAAAGGTGTGACTATGAGAAAAACAATTTGGGATTTGTCGCAAAATATGAATCATGATAAAATTAAAATGTATAAAGTCATGACAAAAAACATTAACTTTGAAGATATAAACAAGTCGATAAAATTATATCGAGATTTGTTTAAAAGTATTAATATTGGCGAAACTCTAGCAAGCTTGAACAAAATAGCAAGTATTAATCTTGATGCATTTAAATGTGCTGATGTTGATATAAAATTATATGCTAGTGCATTGAAAAATGTTGATTTCAGCTTATTATCAAATATTAGTTTTGATCCCATAAAATTTGAGGGTTCTCCCTTTGCACAAACAGTTGATTATTTATCATCGAAGGAAACTAAATTAGATGATAGCGATTATGAAAAAATCAATGATCTGAGTAATTACGCCTTGGAAATGACTTCTTCCAAAGAATTGCCTGTTGTTGCTAAAAAGGCAATTTTGTTGTATGGTTTACAAAAAATATGGAAGATTATGGGAATACCGCAAGTTGGAATTTTAGTTGCAATTATTTTGTTTTGCCTTCAGACATTTGATGTGCAACACAAAGAGCAAAAAATTATAATAAGAAAAACCATGAGAGAAATTATTATAATACAAAGAGAATGCAAAGAACTAATTTTACGTTGTATGATTTGTGATGAAATAAAAGTGTATAAAAAGCCTAATACTAAATCAACTGCAATATGTTCTTTGGATTGTGGGAATATAGTTGAGGTCTTAGAAAAAAATAAAAAATGGATTTATATAAGAGCATACAAAACCAATATAGAAGGATGGGTGCAGAAAAAATATACCAAAAAATCCCAGTAATAACCCCACGTCATTTAACAAACGGTAACTGCTTCGCCGCCTTACGGCGGCTCGGGTTCCGCAAAACCGCAGTCGGCACTTCGTGCCTTTGTGCGGTTTCGCTCCACCACAGTTTACCAGCCCTGCAAATGCTACGCATTCGCTTATTCGGGCTGTCAAACCGTCAGTTACCTAGAACGTTATGCGAAATAAAAATTGACAATATGGAAAATATAATAT
>WQSU01000286.1 GCA_009787675.1 Lentimicrobiaceae bacterium | reverse complement strand
TTTATGCCGGCATCGACGGAAATACTAAATACAATTTACTTAAAGATCTGCTGTATGAGAATCCTTTCGTAAAACCAGGCTTGGATTCTCTCAGGTTTACAAAAACGCAATTTAGTGTGTTTGGAGGCGTTAAAGGGAATTTAGTGAAGAAAATGAACTACCATATTTCCGCCCGTTACGCCCACACTAAAGATATGGCATTCTTTTTTATAGATACTACTTCTTTGCTCAAAAACCAGTTTAATGTAGTCTATTCCGATGTGAATTTACTGAATGTTTGCGCCAACTTAAATTGGCAAGTAGTGGACCGGTTGTATCTGAATTTGGAAGCCAATTACTGGGGCTATTTTAACCTAAAAACAATAGAAAAACCTTGGTACAAGCCCGCTTGGGAAGTTGCTTTTTCAGGAAAATATTACTTAAAAGAGAAATTTATTTTCGATCTGAATATGAAACTAGGCTTTTCAAGTTATGCTTATGTACCTACTTTGAATTATGAAAAAAATATTATCTATACCATTGAATCCATGAAACCCATATTGAACTTCGGAGTGGGTTTTGAGTATTTGGTAACGAAACGTTTTTCTTGTTTTGCAATGGTGAATAATATTGGATTTCAGCATTTTTCAAAATATTTCGATTTTAAAAATATTGGATTTAATGCCATCATTGGCATTACCTATTCCTTTGGAGATGAGAGCCTTAGGAAGGGAAAGAAATAATGTTGACTCTTAAATCAACTTTTTTCTATATTTGCACCGAATTTATTTCTACTTTTTATGCAAATCATAATAAAAGAAAATGTCCGAATTTATGACAGATTTTTGATTTTTTATGATTTTACTCCAAAAAAAGTGTGTGATTTTATGATACTCCACTATTTTACTCCATAAATGGTTTGCATAAAGAAACTACAAAAAACTTCCAAAAAAAACTAAATTTAAGTTATATACATAAAAAATAGTTATGATTTTTATACAAAACAGTCTTCCATTTTTATAAATCAAAAAAAAATATTTTATGAAAAATTTATTAAAACTTGCAGTATTTCTGCTCATTTTTTCCGGTGTTGCCTCTACTTGCAACCCAGAACCTGATAAAGAGTATCCGCAAAATATCTCTTTTACGGAATACTCCCTGGCTGAAACCTCTTGCCAATGGGTGAACCTGCCCTACGATGACAAGGTTTTGATGATTAACAGTAATGAAGAATTGGAAAACTACATTTCTTGTGCAGAGGATAGTTACCCCAAAATTGATTTTTCTAAACACACTTTGTTGTTGGCAAGTGGAATATGTAAATCCGGAATATCCAATAGTGTTGCAGAAAAGCTAAAGCAACTCGAACTCAAACACTATGAATTGGAAATTGCATTAATACCCAATATGCTGGCAGTAGAAACCCCTTGGAAAGTGACAATTATTATTGACAAAATTGATGCAAATAGTATGATTGATTTAAAAACTTACTTTAAAAACATGTAATATTTATGGGAAAGTTACTAATGATAATCTTAATCATGTTTTGCAATTACGTGATAACAACAGCGCAAACTACATCAAAAATTGATGAGAGCCTGCAATATGAAATTATGCGACACGAAAGAAGTGAGAAATTGCGAATAAATATCCTCCTTAATGAACAGTATGACGAAACTGAAATGCGAAACAAAACGCAATACATCCAAAACAAAGAAGCAAAACGCTCCTTTATGGTAAACGAATTGAAGTATTTTTCGCAAGCAACACAGAAAAATCTCATAAGTTTTCTTACCCATAGGGAGGCAATATCCGCAGTTTCTGACATACAATCGTTATGGATAGTAAAAATGATAACTTGTTGTGCAAGCATTGAAACCATTGAGACATTGTCTGCTCATCCTGATATTTTAATAATAGGATGGGATAATGAACAATTCATGCTACCGGAAGAATAGAAACCAACTGCGGCATATCCAACTAGAGAACTTCCATACAATGTTACAAAGGTACAGGCAAATGTTGTATGGGCACTTGGATACACCGGAGAAAACATTATAGTGGCAATAATTGATACCGGTGTAAATTATAACCACGATGAGTTGGCAGGCAACATGTGGACACATCCAACTTACCCATATCATGGATGGAATTTTGTTTCAAACAATAACAATCCCATGGATGACAACGGAAATGGGACACACTGTGCAGGAACTGTTGCAGGGCAAGGTGCCTCCGGTTCACAGACAGGTATGGCGCCCAATGCAAAAATTATGGTTGTTAAGGTATGGAATTCTTTAGGTAGTGGCACTTCAAGCCAAATGTGTTCAGGTATCCAATTTGCAGCAGATAATGGCGCACATGTTATTAGTATGTCTGGTGGTATTTTTGAAGGTGGCAAAGAAGCCGAAAAAATTCTATTTAGAAACACAATGATTATTTAAGCTCAAAACCGATACAATGATAGACCTTACCCAAATCAGAGATTGGTACGATGAAATCTACACCCTCAACGCAAAGTATTCACTCTCAGAAACCTACTATCAACTTGAACAATTTGAAGAAGGCTTTCATACGTTGGCATTAATTCCTGAAAAGTATAAATTAACTGAAAGTGAAACGATAGAGTACAACAATTATGTTTCTTTATACTGTTTCAAAAATAGCATCAGAGAAAGCGGCAGAACCATTGCAGAACTTAATGAAGCAGAAATTAACCAAATGATTTCCTTTGCAGTAGCCTCTCGCGGATTATCCTCCTCAATAGCTAAAGGAACGCTCTGCTTTTTCTACGGTATTTGTATTGAAGAAGAGGCAGAAGGCGGAATGCAGAAAGCAGAAAAAACGCACCTCTCACCTCTCACCTCTCATTTCTCACCTCTCACCTCTCATTCCTCACCTCTCATCAACATCACGCACCTGCCCGCAGGTTTGTACTTTGTAAAAATAACTACCGAGCTTGGGAATGTGGTAAAGAAAGTGGTGAAGCAATAACC
>WQSU01000285.1 GCA_009787675.1 Lentimicrobiaceae bacterium | reverse complement strand
GCAGTCGATTTTTACTCCCGTAATACCTCAACTGAATGGGACGGCAAAAATATAATTTTTATCATACGAAAATATTATTGTGAACTTTTTGTTCAACTTTTATATTATATAATTGATACACTGTAAATTAAAATTTTAATAAGGAAATGTTTTTGTTCATTACTGAGGATATCAAGAGAAAAACCTGCTTACAAATGAAACAAATTACTCATATTTGTGTTGAGTTTTTTCTGAAATTAGCTAAAGAAGAAAGAAAATTTGAACAATTAGTTCTTAATTGCAGCTATTTCTGTAATAGCGCGAATAGCGGCATCAACATCTGCTTCTGTATTAAAAGGACCTATGCTAAATCGCACAGTACCATGAATAGGCAAAGTGCCAAGATGCTCGTGTACTTTTGGCGCGCATTGTAAACCTGTACGACATGCAATATCGTAATCCACATCAAGCATCATGCCAACATCAGCGGCTTCAAAACCATTGATATTAAAACTCAATACCGAATTTCTATTTTCGGGGAAGTTTGCGCAATAGGTAGTTACTCCTTTCACCGTTTGAATTCCCTGACGAAGTTTTTCCCACAACTGCATTTCTCTTTTGTGAATGTTTTCAAGTCCCTGTTCCAGCACCCAGGATACACCGGCGTATAGTCCTGCAACCCCTACCAAATTCAGAGTGCCATATTCTAAACGATATGGATATTCTTCCAAATGTTTCGGGTACGCAGAGCGGACTCCGGTACCGGCATAGCGTGTGTGTTTAATATGGACTCCTTCGCTCACGTACGCGCCTCCTATTCCTGTGGGTCCCATCAAACTTTTGTGTCCTGTAAAAATATATACATTAATATTGTCATCAAGCATATCTACTTTTGTGGCTCCAGCGCCTTGACTTCCGTCCACCACAAAAATCAATCCATTTTCTTTGCAAATTTTTCCTATTTCATGCAACGGTTGTGTGGTGCCCAGTACATTTGAGCAATGTGTACAAACCACAAACTTTGTATTGGGTTGAATTGCTTTTCTAAAATCTTCGGGATTTACATAACCGTCTTTATCAAAAGGCAAATAGGTAACGTCCTGCAGTTTTCCTTCCTCTTTCAGGCAATACAAGGGGCGCAGAACAGAATTGTGTTCTAACATTGTGGTTATTACGTGTGCATCAGGTTCTGCCAACCCTTGAATGATCAGATTCAAAGAATCGCTGGCGTTATAGCTGAATGTAAGTCTGTTAAAATCACTACCTCCATTGAAGAGACTCGTCATGATTTTGCGAGTTTTTTGTACAATCTCTTCAGTAAGAATTGCTGCATCAAAGCCGGTTCTGCCCGGATTTACGCCATGTTTTTTATAAAACCCGCTCATAAATTCATACATAGAATCAGGCTTAGGAAAGGTAGTTGCTGAATTGTCTAAATAAATCATAATGCTATCTTTAAAAAATGGTGGCAAATGTAGTATAAAATTGTTATGAAGCGCAATAAAGAGCCAAGACATGATCATTAAAAACATCCGACCTTATTGTAAATACTCACAAGAAACTATTTTTTATGCCTTGCTTCTTCATTCAACTGTGGTAAATATCAGAATCTTTAAAAACTTTTGTCGCAGATTGCCACCTTCTACACTTATGGAGAAAAATGTGGTTTTTTTAAGTTTAGATGAAAAATTCATCTTTTGTCTTACTCTCGATGCTTTGTATGTCCATACTTTGAGGAAAAAGCAATCCTTCTCCTCATTCCACTGAAGACAATCTTGCTTTTATTGTAAGTTGGTATACCTTTTGAAATGATTTTTGTTTAAAATAAAATATTGGTTACGAGTTGTATTGCTGGATAATATATCATTCCTATCCCTCTCCCAGTTCACGTTTCTCTTTCAGCTATCTTTTGTTTCATATAACCGAACGCTGAAAACAGTCTCAGCCATGTAAAAAAATCTTCTACTTTTGCAAAATTTTTCAAAAACGTGAACAAAATCATCCAATTACACGATAAAAAGTTTATTCTGTTCATTCCGGAACAGGAGATTGATCAGGCAATTAGAACAGTAGCAGCGCAACTGAACAAGGATTATCAGGAAGACCCGCCCCTCATTTTAGTTACATTAAACGGCGCCATCGTCTTTGCAGCAGACCTGTTGAAACAGATTCAATTCTCATCGGTTTTATCGTGCATTAAATTAAGTTCTTATCAAGGTACACAATCTACCGATAATATGAAAACATTGATTGGACTGAATGAAGATGTAAACAACAAAAGAGTGTTGATTATTGAAGATATTGTAGATACCGGAAAAACGTACCAAACTTTGGTGGAGCTATTGGCTGATAAAGGCGCGCGCGAAATTCGCATTGCCACACTCACCATGAAACCGGATGCCTATAAACTGGATCTGCCCGTACATTATGTCGGCATCAATATTCCCGATAAATTTGTAGTAGGGCGTGGGCTTGATTACGATGGTTTAGGAAGAAATCTAAACGATATTTATCAACTTTATTTAGATTCGTGATGAAAAAAATTATTTCCTGACTTCGTCATAATAAATGTTAAAAAAATCCATATATCACTATTTCAACATATTATAAAATATTTTTTCAGAAAATGGGTGGCGTAAAATTTTTTAACAAAACTTTGTAAAAACTGCAATGTGGGTTAAAGAACAATTGGAGCAAGCCAAAGATCGTTTTTCTCTTTTACTTTTTCTTCTTTGAAAATGAGGTTACTGTTTTAAAAAATAGAGATGAGTTTTTGTAATCGTAATCGTTTTTGTATAGCGCTGGTTTTCAATACTTGTCTGAATATTCAACCCTGTTTTTTTGTTTTTTTGATGTTATTAGCAGGGAACCGAGTGCAATAATTTGTTGTTGTTTCGTGTAACCTGCTAACATTCTGGTTGATTTTAAGGTAGCAAAAATAAAATGTTTTTAAAAGCGTCATGAATTTTTACCCTTGATTTTTTCGCAGAATCAATAT
>WQSU01000284.1 GCA_009787675.1 Lentimicrobiaceae bacterium | reverse complement strand
AGGCAGGAATGCCTGTGCCGTAAAAAAGGTTGGCAGGCAAACCAATAATACCTTTAATGTAACCTTTATCAATAATATTTTTACGAATAGCAGCTTCGGCATTGCCCCGAAAGAGTACGCCGTGAGGTAAAATCACAGCTGCCTTGCCGCTGTTTTTCATTGATTTGATAATGTGCAGAAGCCAAGCATAGTCACCATTTTTTTCAGGTGGCATTGCTCCATAATCGGTAAAACGCCCGTATTCGTGCCCAACAATCCCGTTCGACCAGTTTTTAAGTGAGAAAGGAGGATTTGCTACTACATAATCGAAGCGTTTAAGTGCTGTATGTTCATCGTTTTCAAAATATTGCGGAGCGGCAAAAGTATTATCGGCTTTTACATCTCCATCAGCGCGGTTGTGCAGCACAAAATTCATTTTTGCAAGCCCCGCGGTGGTAGTGTCTTTTTCTTGTCCATAAATAGAAATGCGGCAAGGTGCTTCATCAGCAACTTTTATCAATAGAGAACCGCTGCCACATGCAGGGTCGTAGGCAGTTTGATTGTTGGTTGCCTGATCAATGCTGATAATTTTTGCCAACACGCGCGATACTTCGGCGGGGGTATAAAATTGACCTTTGCTTTTTCCACTCTCGGCAGCAAAATTGCGCATCAAGTATTCGTAGGCATCACCCAAGATATCATCTCCACCGGCGCGGTTGTTTTTAAAATCAACTTCAGGACGTTGAAAAATAGAGACAATTTTAGTGAGTTTATCTACCATTTCCTGTCCTTTGCCTATTTTTGCTTCATCGTTGAAATGAGCGTTGTCGATAACGGTTTGCAAGTTGTTTGCTTCGGCAAGTTTTGCAATTACTTTGTCAATTCCTTCACCGATATTTTTATTGCCTTTTAGAGCTACTATATCGTCAAAACTACCACCTTCGGGAATTTCAATATCTGGATATATTTCACCTTTAAACTTGTCGCTTACATATTTCACAAATAGTAGTGTAAGGATATAATCCTTGTATTGTGAGGCATCCATCCCGCCTCGTAACTCATCACAACTCGCCCATAATGAATTATATATCTTAGATTTCTTTATTGCCATTATTGTTTATTTTATCTTTTTTATCTACCAATAAATCTTTTCTTAATGTTTTGTTATAATTCGGCGAAAATATATATTAAAAATTCAGTGTAAAAAAGTCCAACCGTATGCGGTCAATTTACTATAATTTTCTCTAATTTTTCTTTCTTAATTTTTACAAAAAATCCATTTCATCATCACCAAAAATATCATCATAATCTAATAGTTCCTCAATATCTTCATCGTGTTTTTCAGTGGGCAATAATTCTCTCAATTGTTCTGCCAAAGAATGAAAATCAAACTCAGCCTCATTCCACTCTTTTTTTAAAGAAAAAATAGGGAAATCAAGCATATCTGATGCTGCAAAATTAAAATTCATTGTTTTTTTACTTTTTTCAGAACCATCAAACTTTTCAAGTTGCTTAATTATTCTTTTGATGTTAACATTTATGTTTTGTGATTCATTAATATTTATCTTCAAATCAGTTTTGTTCGGAGCCTGAATAATAAAATAATCTTCGCCTGATTCTCTAACTAATAATTGAGTGTTTTCATGAATCCAACAGTAAAGTTCTTCTAAACAAGTTATGATGGTTTTTTCTGCTTTAATTGTATGGATTTGAGATAAAGTGAAGTCGTTTTTCTTATTGTCTATAGGGTATCTACTTTCACGCTCTTTTTTTTCTTTCATCAGCGTACGATAAAATTTATTATCCTTTATAGTATTCACTATCAAATAAGTAAAAAATATTCCAATAACAATGCATAAACTTATCGGTTCCTTAGATGCCCAAAAAAGTATTATTATCCCAATAATAAACCAAATACAACCATTCCCCATATTCTCAAATTATTTTTGTGTGCAAAAAAACAAAAAAAAAATTCAACAACTTCGCCCACCATTTCAAAATCCCACCTTAATGAACTGTCCCATTAGCCAACGAAAAAGAGCGCAAAGAACCGCTATCATTCAAAAAAGGCGAAGAATATCTCACAAAAGTCGTAGGGGTGGCTGATGGCGATACTTTTACAGGATTAACAGAGAATAACCAACAAATAAAATGTCGCATCTACTATTTTCATATTGATCCAAAAAATGTGTAAAAATGATATGTTATTGATTAAGAAAATGTGTATTTCAGCAACGTTATTGATTCAAAAAATGTGATCTGTATAGAAAAATAATGCAAGAACATCTTGTTCGTAAAATAGATTTTAACTCTTATTCGTTAGAGAACGATAAATATACAAGAAGAAAACCAATACTTATAAAAACCAACAATATACCATGCAACGCTACGTAACCCAACTACTTGAAATGCTCCAAGAAGCGCACTTCAACCGTCCTGCACCTCGATATCTTGAACTTCCTGAGGAAATGGAATCTCTTCGGGATGTAATTGATATGGAAATGTCGATGGAAGAAGATGAGAAAACAATGGAATCTATTTTCGGAGTTCCACAAATCTATTTTCCGCCGGAAGATCGGCTTTCTGATGAACAAATTCTGCAACTGATTGAAGGGATTCTTGATCTTTGGTATGTATTTAATTATGAAGCCGATTTCCGTCAAGGCGAGTTTACTGAACGGGAACAATATACTAAATTGGTAAATTGTTGGAAAAAGGCATATCCGCTTCTTAGGGGAACAAACGGAAAGTGGCATATAGAAATGTTCGATTATGAACTGAATTGGGATGTGGAAGAACAACGATATATTAGTGATGAGGAGTATTGGGAAAAAATAAAATTATGAACCGCACCATTTTCATCAAACTCCTTTTTCTCCTTCTCCTCACCTCCTGCACCCCCACCTCCCAAGACTTCAAAGAGCTCAACAAACTCCTTAAAGAGGTAGAAAAGTTAGCCAACGAAAAAGAGCGCAAAGAACCGCTATCATTCAAAAAAGGCGAA
>WQSU01000283.1 GCA_009787675.1 Lentimicrobiaceae bacterium | reverse complement strand
ACTTTTGGGCATATCGTAGTGAATCACAAAACGTACATCTGGTTTGTCAATTCCCATACCAAAAGCGATGGTGGCGCAGATAATTTCAGCATCTTCCATCAAGAATGCATCTTGGTTATGCACACGGTCTTGCGATTCAAGCCCTGCATGGTAAGGCAATGCCCTGATTTGATTTGCACATAAAAATGCGGCTAATTCTTCCACTTTTTTTCTACTCAAACAATAGATAATTCCTGATTTTCCGGTGTGCCCTTTAATGAATCTAACAATTTCTCTGTCAATATCTTTTGTTTTTTCACGAATTTCATAATAGAGATTGGGGCGGTTAAAGGAAGCCTTGAAGAGTTCGGCTTTTTCAATACCTAAGTTTTTCTGAATGTCGCTTTGAACTTTGGGTGTTGCAGTGGCGGTGAGTGCTATCAAAGGCACTTTTTTGTCAATTCTGTCGATGGTTTCTCTAATTCTTCTGTATTCAGGTCTAAAATCGTGTCCCCATTCCGAAATACAGTGCGCTTCATCAATGGCAAAGAAAGAAATGTCGAGTTCTTTAAAGAAATCAACGTTTTCTTCTTTGGTAAGTGTTTCTGGGGCTACATAAAGGAGCTTCGTTTTTCCTCTCAAAAGGTCTTCCTTAACATCTTTTATCTCTTGTTTCGACAAAGATGAGTTTAAAAAGTGAGCAATTCCTAATTCTGTGCCAAAATTGCGCAAAGCATCCACCTGATTTTTCATTAAAGCAATCAACGGGGAAATAATGATTGCTGTTCCCTCACAAATCAACGCAGGGAGCTGATAACAAAGAGATTTGCCCCCGCCTGTAGGCATGATAACAAAACAATCTTTTCCTTTTAATAACGATTTTATTACTCTGAGTTGGTCTCCTTTAAAGGTATTAAACCCAAAGAATTTCTTCAACATGGCTTGGATTTCTTTGTCCGTTACGTTTTTTGTACTCATTTTCTCAATCTTTCAATTTATGTTTTAGTTTAAATAGTTTGTTCTTTTTTAGAAATTATTAAAAAACAAAATTATAAAAAAAACAATGGGATAATCTATTAACGTTTTTTTTTTGCATTTTTATTTTAATATATTAACAATCAAATAAATAAAGTAAAAATACAATATAGTTTCCATACAGTTTGATGATAAAAATCAAGTTATTCATAAATTAGTTTTAATATTTTTGCCGAAATTTTACAAAATGAAATATATAGGACCACACGTAAGTGCGGAAGGCGGCATAGAAAATGCTCCATTAAATGCCAAAGCAGTGGGAGCTACTGCATTTGCCTGTTTTACAAAAAATCAACGCCGTTGGGATTCTCCGCCTTTAACAGCAAAGAATATTGCACTTTTCAAGGAAAACTGTGCTGCATGTGGTCTAATTTCATCGCAAATTCTTCCTCATGACAGTTATTTAATCAATTTGGGTCATCCTGATCCGGAATTGTTGGAAAAATCAAGAAATGCCTTCTATGATGAAATGTTTCGTGTGGAACAGTTGGGGTTGTCGCTGTTGAATTTTCACCCGGGCAGTCATCTAAATGCCATCTCTATGGATGAGTGCTTAAGCCGTATCTCTGAATCTATCAATTTGGCTTTGGAAAAAACGCAGGGCGTAACCGCAGTGATCGAAAACACTGCAGGTCAAGGCTCGAACTTGGGCTTTAGCTTCGCTCATTTAGCACAAATAATTGACAAAGTGGAAGATAAAAGCAGGGTAGGGGTTTGCATTGACACTTGTCACACCTATTCTGCAGGATATGATTTAAAAACAGAATCGGGCTACCACCTTACATGGCACGAGTTTGATGAAGTAGTGGGGGCTCATTATCTTTGCGCTATCCATTTGAACGACACCAAAAAAGAAAAAAATAGCCGCGTGGACCGTCACGAAAGCCTCGGGTTAGGTTTTTTAGGCAAAGACCTGTTTATTAGAATGATGAAAGACCCGCGCTTTGACAATATGCCCATCATTTTGGAAACTCCTGATCCGAGTAAATGGGCGGCGGAGATTGCTTGGCTATACTCTATATAACTGTTATCTATGTAGTTGCTTTAAGCCATAGAAAAAAATATCATTTAATTTCCATAAAACTCCAAAATTTTGAGCCTGAATAAAAAATCAAATTTCGCCTGAATCAAATTAGATTGCGCTTTTAAGTATTTATTTTTAGCATCGTTATATTCATAATTTGTGGAAGCCCCTGCATTATATTTAATCTCTTCATATTCAAAGGCAACCTTTGTAGAAGAGCAGGCAACCTGCGAGGCAAAATATTTCTCTTTTGTAGCCACAGCATTTACATACGCCTGTTCAATGTTTTTAATTAATGCTCTTTTTGTTTCTTCTAATTGCAGCTCTTGTGATTTTACTCTAAGTTTTTGTTGCTTAACGCTATAATGGGTGGAAAGTTTATCAAAAATGGGAATATACAAGGAAAGCCCTAACGATTCGTGGGCATTGTCTTTAAATTGTTCTCTAAAAGGCGCGTTAGGTACTCCTAATATCTCTTTAAAACTATAATAATAACCGGTTCCAAAATAGGCACTAAAAGCAAGTGTGGGATACCACCCTGCCCGAAAAATCTTGATCTCTCGTTTCGCCTGTTCAATTCGGGTAGAGGCTGCCCGAATTGCCGGACGGTTTTCAAGTGCGTTTTTTACCACGGTATTGACATCAATATTTTTAGCCAACATATTGTCAATTCCGTTAGAATCCTCCTCCATAACAATATCAAAATCAGCAATATTGGGATAGTTCATCAGTTGGGCTAAATCTAATAATGATAACCGAACACTATTTTCAGCTTCTACCACAGAGAGTTGATCGGTTGCCAAGGTAGATTTGGCTGCATACAATTCAGCATCGGAACTTTTACCATTATTTACCAAAAGTTGAATTCGATTTACTTGATCTTGATCTAAGAGTACTTGAGCTCTAATTACTTCCAAAATCTCTTTATTTAATAAAACTTGAAGATAATAAGCCGTAACTGTAAGTTCTATATT
>WQSU01000282.1 GCA_009787675.1 Lentimicrobiaceae bacterium | reverse complement strand
GGATAAACAAGGAACGATTGGCAATGGGACGATTTTCGTGGCAAGAGGGGTATGGTGCATTTTCTTACAGCAAATCGCATATTTCCCGAGTTGCAAATTATGAGACCTTTGCAAGGCAAATATTAATATAAACATTTGGTTGTTAATACTTTAATTGTGTTTTTTTGGAATAATTATGTATTTTTGCTTCATGTCATGAATTTTCCCCTCTTTAATAGCTATTATTTTGTCCATGTTGCGCAAGGTTTCCTCTCTGTGCGCAATCACAATCACCGTGTGGTTTTTAAATGCCTCATCCAAAGACTTTTGAATTGCCAACTCCGATTCGTAGTCAAGGGCAGAGGTAGCTTCGTCAAAAATCAGGATTTGCGGCTTTTTGAGTAGCGCCCTCGCAATGCTAATGCGTTGTCGTTGTCCTCCTGATAAAGTCAAACCTCTATCGCCCATCATGGTGTCGTAGCCGTTTTCCATTTCCATGATAAAATCGTGGGCGTAAGCGGCTTTCGCGGCGGCTTCCACCTCCTCGCGGGAGGCGCTGCGCCCAAAAGCAATATTGTTCAACACCGTGTCGTGAAACAAAATCACATCTTGACTCACTATCCCAAATAAACTGCGCAAGTCGCTTATTTTGTAATCATTAATATTATGATCATCTATTGTAATTTCACCAAAGGCGAGATCGTAAAATCGGGGCAAAAGATCTACAAGGGTAGATTTTCCAGCCCCTGAAGTGCCTACTAAAGCTATTTTTTCTCCTTTTTTTATCTCAAATGAAATATCTTGTAAAATTTTACAGTCTTCCACATTTTCAACATCGTGATAGGAAAAATAAACCTGTTTGTATTGAATCTGTTTTGAGAAAGAAGAAAGGGGAAGCGGATTTACCTTTTCATAGATTTTTTCATCTGTATCTAACACTTGCAGAATACGTTGCAAGGACGGAATTCCTTTTTTTAGGGTGTAATACATATTTGCCAACTGTCGCACCGGAGGGATAATACGTGCAAATACTGCTATAAAGAATAAAAAGGTTTCACCCGATAAATTGTTGTTTTTCAATATAAAAAAACCTCCAATCAAGAGAATAATCAGCAAGGTGAGGATAGACAACAATTCTACCAAAGGGGCGCCCAGTTCATTCACTCTAAATATTTTTTTATTCATTTTAAAATGCTCGGTCGTTTCTTCCTGAAATTTCTTATTAGCATGAGAAATGGCGTTGTACCCTTTAATAATACGTAGCCCGCCAATGGTTTCATCAAAAATGGCGCTTACTGAAGCTAAATGTTGCTGTAATTTTGTTGCATTTTTTTTAATGACAGCGCCAATGCGAGAGATGATATAACCCACTAAAGGAAAGATCAGTAACGAAATTACAGTGAGCGAGACACTCATTTTAAACAACGCTATCATAAATACAACCAACATAATGGGTTCTCTGCAAATAACGATAAGGGATTGCACTATAGACCATTCAATTTCCTGAACATCTGTACCGAAACGGTTGAGTATGTCGCCTTTTTTTATTTTTGTAAAAAAAGATAATGGTAAATTTACAAGTTGGGCATACAGTTCTTTACGAATATGGTAGATTATTCCTGCCCGCACAGGAGCAGAAAAAAATTGCGCCAAATATCTAAAAAGATTACTCAAAAAATTCAAAATCACCATCGTAACAGCAATCATTACCAACGCATAAATCTGTCCGTAATGGGCAACAAATTCTCCCAGATAGAATTTGAAAATATCGTAGATTACCTTTACTGAAAAGGCAAAATCAGGTTTTATTGTAACCGTCTCTACCTCCTTGAATAACACTTGCAAAAACGGTACAAGTAATGCCAACGTAAAAATTGAAAACACCGAATAAAAGATGTTTACTAAAAACATGAGCAAAATATTGCTTTTATAATGCAGGGTATATTTGAGGATTTGGAGATATCTTTTCAAAATTCATCAGTTAAATAAGTGAATAATTTCTAAATTCAAACAGGCGTTTTCCTGTATGTTTTTCTACAAATCGTGAAAATATCTCTTTGATTGTCAATTGTTTTCTTGACATATCAAATTCAAAATCCCAGTCCATAGCCATAATTCTTTTTTGAATGGCAGCAGGGTGCGTGCCCGTAAACAATTTTAAAGAATCTATATTTTTATAATCGTAAAGTTCGGTTTGTGCTAATACAAGATTCTCTTTTTCATTACTATACAATGTATTAAAGTTATAGATTTTTTGTTTTTGCAAATAGGGGTTTTTTACCCAACCGTAATGATATACGCTGGCATCTATTAATTTACCGTTCAATCTTTTACCATTTCTTCTAAATCCTTGTGCATCTCTAAAAGATTGGATGGTTTTATCGTTTTTAATGATCCTCATTTCTCTGCGATACCATTTTCGAGAGTCTGCGGTATATTTATAATTTCCATAAAAATGTAAATAATTAAGCACCAAACATTCCACAGTTTTATCATCTTTATAGGTTTTCAAAGCCTTACGAATGGTGTCGTAATCATTTTCATGAATCACCTCATCTCCTTGAATATAGAAAGCCCAATCACTGTCGGCAGCAACTTCAGCAAATGCTTTATTGGTTTCCGTAGCAAGTACTTCTCCGCCTTTTTTCAAACGATCATCCCAAACTGAATGAATGATTTTTATTTTTTGCGAATCTAATGATTGAATAAGCGCCAGTGTGTCATCTTCAGAATTTCCCACACATACCACCATTTCATCGCAAAGAGGAAGAATAGAGCGGATGGCAGCCTCAATAGGGTAATCGAATTTCAAGGCATTCCGAATAAAAGTAAACCCACTAACTTTCATGTTTTTAAATATTGTTGAACCAAATTGAATCCTGCTTGATATGGCGACAACTTACCTGTCTTAATGGCAGGGATTATCTCATTTATGTCATTTTCAATCTTTGTATTAGCATAGAAATTCTCTTTCAACAAATCGTTCATCCAATCGAAAAAAGTTTTCACAGACTGCTCGGTACGATGTTTTTGAA
>WQSU01000281.1 GCA_009787675.1 Lentimicrobiaceae bacterium | reverse complement strand
CCGATGCCAAAGCCAATCAGTTTTCTTATTAGCCTACCTGTTGAAAATGCGCGTGCGATACATTATGTCGAAAATTTGAATCGTAAGGAGCGACTAAATAATAGCATTTTAGAACTATTATGTCCACCATTTTTCGTACATTAAGTTAAAGCAATTTTACAAAAAAAGATTATTCCTTTTGAATAAAGTGGATTCCTTACAACCTCCCATCCACCATCACTTTATTCATCATTCCTTTCACATCGTACACCACACAATTCTCTTTTCCAAACTTTCGCAAGTTTTTGTTATTAAATTCATCATGAGAAACTGCTAAAATGATAGCGTCAAATTTATTTTTTAAAGATTCTATAGCTTCCGTTTCAATATTAATGTGATATTCTTCCTCAATTTCTTTGGGATTGGCGTGCGGGTCGAAGATCGTGATGTTGGGCGTGTATGTTTTTAACACCTTATAAATATCCACAACCCGCGTGTTTCTAATATCAGGGCAGTTTTCTTTAAAGGTGATGCCCAAAATCAGGATTTGGGCGTCTTTTACTAAAATTCCTTTTCTATTCATCAATTTAATAACCTGATTGGCAACGTATTCTCCCATGCCATCGTTCAGTCTTCGGGCTGCCGACATCACGTGCGGCATAACGCCGTAGCGTAACGCTTTTTCTATCAGATAGTACGGGTCAACGCTAATGCAGTGCCCGCCCACAAGCCCAGGGGTAAACTTGAGAAAGTTCCATTTTGAAGCTGCAGCTTCAAGCACTTCGTGTGTGTCGATTCCCATAGCATTGAAGATTTTAGCAATTTCGTTCATAAACGCAATATTCACATCGCGTTGCGAATTTTCAATAATTTTGGAAGCTTCCGCCACCTTGATAGAACTTGCCTTGAAAGTGCCGTTCAGCAAAACGGAATTATAGAGATGATCCACAAGATCTGCAACTTCCGGTGTAGAACCTGAAGTAACTTTTTTGATTTTTTCAACAGTATGCTCTTTATCTCCCGGATTGATCCTTTCAGGCGAATAACCCGCAAAGAAATCTTTGTTGTAAGTTAATCCTGATATTTTTTCTACCACAGGCAAACAAAATTCTTCAGTAACCCCCGGATATACAGTGGATTCATAAATAACAATGCCGCCTTTAGGAATAACTTTTCCTACCGTTTCGCTTGCTTTTTTAAGTGGCATCAAATCAGGGCGGTTGTTCTCATCAACCGGTGTAGGCACTGCCACCACAAATATGTTGCAAGTGCGCAGATCGTTTATGTTACAAGTGCAATACAAGCCTTCTTTTAAGGCGTGTTGCAGGAGTTGGTCATCCACCTCAAGCGTATCATCATGACCACTCATTAACATGTTAACACGTTCTTCATTAAGATCAAATCCAACGGTAGGATATTTCATAGAAAAGAGTCGTGCAAGTGGCAGTCCCACGTAGCCTAAGCCGATGACTGCAATTTTTGGGGAAAGTATCATTTGTTGAAATTTTCTATTTATAATTCGTTCAGGAAGTATTTATATATTTCACTCCAATCTTTTTCATAAAATTGGGTTGATATATCCGAGAGTTTAGAAAATGTATTAGACGAAAAAAACTTATCTGCTGCAGTTTCTTCGTCAAAGCCAAAATCAGTTACTAATTTTTCAACTATTTGCTCAGCAATATCTTCAATCTTAATAATTGGTTTATGGTTTAATTTTTTCAACATTCGTAATGAATTGACAGTGCAAAAACAAATTTGATGCGACAGCTCAGGATATTTTGTTAATTGCTCAAAAAAAACTTCTCGCGTAATTTCTCCTTCTAAAAATTTATTTATTCGGCGTTGAACTTTGTCATCTGCCACAGGACCTTCTATAATGTCATAATTGTGCTTCTGTTCAGAAGTTTCCAAGTCTCTATTCAAAACAATAAAGTCAAACCATTCATCATTGTATCCGCTGAAACGTAAAACTTTCAATGAGCCTTCCGTAAAAGCTCTCTCGTAAAAGGTAAACTCTGTTACAACACCAATTGTACCATTTACTTTACCAATAATTTCCGCCCACTCTTCGGCTTGTTTGCGAAACTTCGTAACATAAAAACCTCTGCCAAAGTCCTTGTTGGCTTGGCAGAGGCTTAAATCTACCGACTCTATTTCTGTATAACTCCCGTGAAAAACCTGCATTATCGTAATCCTCCATTTTGGTAACAAATTCGATACAAATAATCTACTACATGGAATGAGTTGGCAGTATGCAATACTCTCCAATGTTGATTAAGAAATTCCCATCCGCCATATTTTTTCAGGTAAAAAAAAGCATCTTGAGTTTTCATTTTATATGCAGCTGCAAATTCAGGTACAATATAAGTCATGAAACTTATTTTATCACTTGCTGCTTTACTTTTTATGTTCGTTTTCATCTAAATGAATTTCATTTTTATTAAAGTGCGAAAATACAATTTAAATTTCAATTATCAGAACTTTATAATCCTGACACACTGTTCTAAATTACATCTAACTTTCACTCTTTTACCCATATTTCTCCATCCACCCCACCATCCTATACACAAGCACCGCTGCCAGCACATCCGATATTTTATTATCGTTTTGGGGGCAAAGTTCTACAACATCAAAACCCACTACTTTTTTTGATTTAAAAAGAAGTTCTAAAAATTCGAGGGTTTCGTACCATAGTAAACCACCGGGGAGGGGCGTACCTGTTGCCGGCACAATGCTCGGGTCAAAGCCGTCTAAATCAATGGTTAAATACACCTGTTCGGTCAGTTGGTCAATAGCGGCTTGCATCCATTCTGTTTTTCCACAAATATGGTGGGCATAAAAGATGTTTTCGGGAATGATGTGCTCTTTTTCTTCGATGCAAACACTTCGAATGCCCACTTGCACAACGTTGGCAACTTCCTGTGCGCGACGCATCACACAAGCGTGGTTGAATGGCGAGCCATGGTAAGTATCACGTAAATCGGCATGTGCATCTATTTGAAGTACAGATAAGTTGGGGTATCTTTCGGCAAATGCTG
>WQSU01000280.1 GCA_009787675.1 Lentimicrobiaceae bacterium | reverse complement strand
TTGAGGTGTCAACTGCCAATCCTTTTGAATTTGCTGCTATGGCAAACCGTAATTTAGTGGGCAACTTTAGAGTGCTTGTTGTGTATTATATTATTAATGCTACTTCAAACAATAACGCTTGGGGCACAGTTTCCGGCGGCGGAAAATTTGAAGAAAATTTGCCAGTAATGCTTACCGCTACGGCAAAACCGGGGTTCGAATTTGAAAACTGGACAGAAAACGGCGCTGTAGTTTCTACAACCAATCCATACACATTTACAGCCGCTGCCAACCGCACGGTAGTAGGAAACTTTAAGAAATTGGAATATACCATTGAGGCAACTTCAAACAATGTGAACTGGGGTAAAGTAACCGGCGGCGGCATATTCAATCCCGATGCACAGGTAACCCTTAAGGCTACACCGGAAGAGGGATACGAATTTATTAACTGGACAGAAAACGGCAACCCTGTTACCGTTGAAAACCCCTACATCTTCACAGCAACCGCTAACCGTAAGTTAGTAGGTAACTTTGCAGAGATCATTCCTGAAAGCTATACCGTAACCTTTACAGTGAAAAATGCCAAAACTCAGGAGGAAATTCAAAACGCCTCCATTACATTGAACGGTGTAACACAAACAGGAAATTATCAATTCTTACATGTTACTCCCGGAACTTACATCTACATTGTAACGGCAGAAAACTATAAAAACGGATCAGGTTCAGTAGCGGTATTTGAAGACAAAACCGAAACGGTAGAACTTGAACCTCTACAAAGCATTAACGACAACGTATTGTCAAGCGTTGCACTCTATCCGAACCCGTTCGGCAACGAGATCAACATTACGAACCCCGAAGTTGTGAAAAGCGTTGAAATCACAACAGCAACCGGTTTGAAAGTAAAAGAAGTTACTTTCGACGGTAAAACAATTTCCACAGGTTCACTCTCCACAGGAATTTATTTCATAACTATTGAAAGCATTACAGGTAGTAAAGCCGTGCATAAGATGGTAAAAAAATAAATATTAATAGAAGATTTGGTTTTTAAAAGCGCCCCGAAATTTCGGGGCGCTTTTAATTTTTGATGGGGTGGTAGAGATGCGATGAATAGTGTTTTTCCTTTTTTTTACCACAAACACGCAGCGTTTTACACCAAGCACGCAAAAAATTTACTCCTTATAAAGAAGTGCATGACGCTTTTTTTTATACTTTCGCCCCCCTCAAAAATTATAATAATAACCTTAAATTAAATCACGATGAAGAAGCTATTATTTATCATGTTACTTTGTTGCCCAATTTTTATTTTTGGACAAAAAAACTCTCAAAATAAGGATGTTATTGGAAAATTTATGCAACTGTCGGCGCAGGAACTTTACGATACGGCTGCGCATTACTACCGCACATTCAGCTACGATACTGCTTTGATGTGCTATAATTTGCTCACCAAAACAGTACCTCAAAATGGTGATGTTGAGAAGCTAACAAAAATTATGATCTCCTATTTCAGGTTGGCTACCATCTATGGAACATTCTCCGACTATCGACTATCTCAGGATTATTATATAAAAGCTTTGCTTGTTTGTGAAAAAATCAATCAAATTGATTACGAATCAGCCATATATATGAATATGGGAAGCATTTATCATTATCTTAATCAAAATGAGATTGCGAAACAGTATTATAAAAAATCCTACAGTATTTGCGAAGACAGCGCCTCCCTCATCTTATTATTGAACAATTTGGGCGCCACCGAATTGGTGAGCGGCAACGTTGACAGCGCCTTGCACCATATCAACTTGGCAATGGAAATAAGTAAACGGCATCAAGATGCTTATCTATACAGTTTGTTAAACAATCTGGCTTCCTGTTATCAACATGAAAACAAATATGATTCGGCATTTTATTATTATCGGGAGGCGTTACACCATTCAAGAGCCAATAAGGTTGTTAAATCGGAAGCCATCAATTTAGGCGCATTGGGTCAGCTCTTTTTTGAAGTAAAGAAAATTGATTCCGCGCTGCATTATATTAATTTGTCAAACAAACTTGCTTCTAAGAATAATTTCTTAAACATTTTGGCAGACAACTATCGCACCCTGTCGAAAATAGAAAAATCGAAAGGAAACTATAGAAGCGCCTTGGATTTTCACGAAAACTATATGGCATTGAAGGATTCCATCAATAATGCGGAAGTTTATGAAAGTGTGAACCACCTGCAACGGCAGTATGAGGTTTCAAAAACCAACCAACAAATTGAAGAACTTGTTTTAGACGCGCAAATTAAAGAAAACAAGTTGTATTATACCAGAATTATTATGGGTATTATTTTCGCTGCCTTGCTAACGCTGGGTGGCGTATTGTACCTTGTGCTTGTTCAAAACAAAAGACTGAAAAAATCTTATCAGGTATTGGTGAGCAAGAATATTGAAATCATGGCGCTCGATGAGGAACTTCATCAAATAAAAAAACCTGAAGATCATATCCTCGAAACCCCGAAACTCAAAACCCTTAAATCCAAAACCCAATATTTCATTTCTGCCACTGAAATGAATGTTGAAGAGGTTGAAAAAGATGCCTCCTGCTCTTTATCCGATGAAGAACAAAACGAATTGTTAAAAAGAATTTTGGATGAAATGGACAACACCTCCATTATTTGCAACCCCGATTTCAGCATCAACAAATTAGCCGACAATTTGAATTCCAATCAAAAATATATTTCCTTCGTCATCAACCGCGCTTTGAACAAAAACTTCCGCTCTTTCTTAAACACTTATAGAATCAAAGAAGCGCAAAGGCTGTTCATGGAACTCGACTTCGAAAAGTTCACGGTGAATTCGGTGGCTCAAAACGTAGGCTTTAAGTCCTACAGCGGTTTTTACTACGCCTTTAAGGAAATTACCGGCGTTAGCCCTAACTTCTATTTCAATTCGGTTCAGGAGAAAGCGGCGTTTTATATTGCGTAACAGGTTTTGACTTGAGGTTTCTCGCTCGCTACGCTCGCTCGGAATGACGAGTGGGGGGCGTACTGTACGGTTGGGGATTCCTCGTTGCG
>WQSU01000279.1 GCA_009787675.1 Lentimicrobiaceae bacterium | reverse complement strand
ACAATCTAACCCCAAACAACGCCCCTACTTTTGAAAGTGTGTGGGCATTATTACAAGAAAACGCTATTCAACAAAAGGAAAACGAGCGTGTTCTAAAAGAACAAATTGCCGAAAACGAGCGTTTTATTTAAGGAATGAAGAACCTCTATTGCCCATAATAATAAGAGGCAACCCAAGATGGGTATTTTTCCATGAAAAGGTGAAGAGGAGGACAACGACAGGCGCGGTGGCGCCCATAGCTTCCTAATTTGTAAGCACCTGCCGTCAATTCTTGTTTTACAGATAAAGGCTACCAAGTTCCCTATAATGTGACCTTATTGCAATCGCCTGTTAAAAACCGCAAAGTTAAAAACCGTGTTCAGCATAAAGTCATTAAAACAGACCCTTAACAGAGTGGCAAAAGATGTATAACAAAAAATAAAAGAAGTCCGTTTTGCAAATGTCTCCTAATGTGAATATGTAGCTAACAAATCGGGAGCATTTCATTAGTACACATTGTGATTGAAAATAACTAAAAGGAATAGCAGAATTATTACCTACCGCCTTAACTCAAAATTCTTCCCCAAATAGACCGTCCTTACATACTCATCTTCAGCGAGTTCTTCTGCCGTTCCGGTTTTGATGATGCGCCCCTCAAACAGCAGGTATGCTCTATCGGTGATGGAGAGCGTTTCGTGCACATTGTGGTCGGTGATTAATATGCCGATGTTCTTCTCTTTCAACTTCCAAACAATGTTTTGAATATCTTCAACGGCAATGGGATCAACGCCGGCAAAAGGCTCATCCAACAGGATAAATTTGGGATTTGCCGCCAAACAACGGGCAATTTCGGTACGCCTGCGTTCACCGCCGGAGAGATTCTGTCCCAAGTTTTTCCGCACTTTCTGAATGTTAAACTCCTGAATCAGGTTTTCTAACCTGTCGGTTTGCTCCTCTTTGTTCATGCCGGTAAATTGCAAGATTGCACGAATATTGTCCTCAACAGAGAGGTGGCGAAAAACAGAGGCTTCTTGGGGCAGGTATGAAAGCCCCATTTGTGCACGCTTGTACATGGGCTGCTGTGTAATCTCCCTGTCATCTAAAAAAATCTTGCCCGAAAAAGGCTTGATGATGCCTACAATCATATAAAAAGAGGTGGTTTTGCCTGCACCGTTTGGTCCCAGCAAACCCACAATTTCCCCTTGTTTTACATCAAAAGAAGCTTCGTTTACAACCTTACGGCTCTTATAAATCTTTACTAAATTTTCAGTTCGAATACAGTGGCTCATGATTCTAATTTTTCAGCGTCAGTTTTAATTTTTTCCGATAATGTTCCCATAAAACGTTGCAAAGGGGCTTGTAGTACAGGTTTTAAAAACAGAGGAACCTCCAGATCTAATTTTACATCAACATCTGTTTCATTATCAGATATTTTTGTGTAAAATAAAGTGAGAAAAAAAGGAATGTTTTTATCATTATCAGCTGCGTAGCGAATTGTTGTAAAAGGCGTTTTCTCCACTATTTTCAGAGTTACCTTGGCAATATTTTCAATGGTAAACGTGCAACTGTCTTCTGTAGCATGAATATCTTTCGCCTGTTCAGATACATAACGGGAAAAATTTTGGCAATTGCCTGCCATTTCAAAAAGCTTTTCGGCAGGGAGTTTTACGCGTGTTTTTGTGCCGGTAATTTCCATATAGTTCTATTAATAATTAGAAACGGCGAAAATATAATTTTTTGCACCGCTAATTACAGTGTTTTAACGCTTCAAGAATCACTTCATCCATTGTATTAATAATAGGATAAAACGCTTCATCCTGATATAGATTTCTTCCTATAAACGCTTTGAGCCAACTGCAAAGCAAGTTTTTTTCTTCAGTATTTAATGTTGGAAATTCGACGCTGTTTTTTTGTGCATAAAACTTTAAATAATCTTTCAACACCATCTCATTTATCTGCATTTTCTTTATAAAGCTTTCAGCAGAAGGAGAATTTTTTGTTAACATAGCTTTATTTTGGTTTGCATAATTAAATGCAAACTGAATGAGGGCAGCGCTGTTTAGTGCTTGGTAATAGTCATTTGAGTGAATTCTTTTTTCGTGTGGCACAGTAACATCGGGAGTAATTCCTCCACCGCCATACACAATGCGCCCCGCTTTTGTTCGATACTCCACTGCCGAAAGCGAGTCGCTGCTATTAGACAATGTATCTTCCTCATTGATTATACGTTGCAGCAATTCTTCATAATAGGCGGCGGTACCGTTGTTGTAATCTCTTTGAATGCAGCGTCCGCTGGGGGTGTAGTAGCGCGAAACAGTCAAGCGCACTTGTGAGCCATCGGAAAAATTGAAAGGACGCTGCACCAAGCCTTTACCAAAAGAGCGTTGTCCGATAATGACACCGCGGTCATTGTCCTGAATGGCGCCTGCTACAATTTCGCTGGCGGAGGCGCTAAATTCGTCAATCAAAACGATCACTTCGCCCTGCTTAAAAGCCCCTTTCCCAGAGGCGAAAAACTCTTCCTGTTTGGTGTGTAATCCTTTCACCGACAGCATGAGATCATCTTTCTGTAGAAAATGGTCGGTAATTTTCAATGCCGCCTCCAAATAGCCGCCCGAGTTGCCGCGCAAATCCAAAATAAACTTTTGCATTCCTTTAGAAATCAACTTGTAGAGTGCATCAGTAAACTCATCCGCAGTGTGTCCCCCAAATTGGTCAATTTTAATATAGCCAATTTGGTTGTTCATCATGTAGGCGGAAGTTATGGAATGGGTAGGAATCACATTACGAACAATGTCAAAGTCCAGCACGCCATCAACATCGGGACGTATAATGCCTACTTTAACATGCGTTCCTTTTTTTCCTTTTAATATTTTACGCACTTGTTCATTAGAAATACCAATGTTTGCCACCGGTTCATCATTCACTAACACAATGCGGTCTCCTGCTTTGATGCCTGCTTTTTCGGAGGGACCTCCGGCGAGCGCTGCCACTACCATAATAGTGTCGTTCATAATGTTAAACTGCACGCCGATTCCCTCAAAGGCGCCTTC
>WQSU01000278.1 GCA_009787675.1 Lentimicrobiaceae bacterium | reverse complement strand
TTAATGTAAATCAAGTGTTTGCTGTTAGGGCAGGGTACAACTACATTTCATCTCCCTATAAAGATGATATTAACGATGGTTCAAAACATTACGCCTCTTTAGGGTTTGGTTTCAAAACGAAATATTTCTATAGCGACTTTGCATACGCGCTCACCACTTCCAAAGAGAAATACTGGATGTATGATGCAAACTTTGTGAATGCGGTGAATAATAAGTTTCTTACGCATCGCATTATGTTGACGATGGGGGTAAGGTTTTAATTACCAAACCTGCGCCCTTTTTTCCGGCGCCAGCCACATTGGATCACCCTCCTTCACATTAAAAGCTTCAATAAAAGTTCCACTGTGGGGGAGGGTTCCGTTTACGCGCCATTTGCCGAGTGAATGCGGATCTTCTTTGGTTCTGCGAGCAATCTCTTCATCGCGGATATTGCCTGCCCAAACACCGGCGTAGGCAATGAAAAAGCGTTGTTCGGGCGTGAAACCATCCATTACGCCTTTTATTAATCCTTCGCTTTTAGCTTTTTGAAGCGCAACGTAAGAGATGTTGATACCACCGTTGTCTGCAATGTTTTCTCCTAAAGTAAATACGCCGTTAGCAAACATGCCCGGCAGCACCTCTATTTGATTAAAATGATCTACCAATACTTGAGAACGTTCATCAAATTTAGTGGCGTCAAATTCTGTCCACCAATTATTTAGATTTCCGGTTTTATCATAGTTCCTGCCTTGGTCGTCGAAGCCGTGGGTCATTTCGTGTCCAATTACTACGCCTATTGCACCGTAATTCACAGCATCATCTGCGTTCATGTCGAAAAATGGCGGTTGCAAAATGCCTGCAGGAAAGCAAATTTCATTGGTAGAGGGATTGTAGTATGCGTTTACGGTTTGGGGTGTCATCAGCCACAGCATCGGGTCAGCCGGTTTGCCTATTTTGCTCAGTTGATATTCACTTTCAAAACGGGAAGCGCGCATCACGTTAGCGTAATAACTCAATTCAGGGTCAATTTCCAAAGCAGAATAATCTCTCCAAGTATCAGGATAGCCAATTTTCACAATCATGGCGTTCAGTTTGTCAATTGCCTTTTCTTTGGTTTCATTCGACATCCACGTTAATGTGTTGATTCTGTCTGTCATTGCTAAACGGAGATTTTTCACCAAGTGCAACATCCGTTCTTTGGCTGCTGCCGGAAAATATTTCTCCACATACATTTGTCCCACTGCTTCGCCAAGCGAGCCATCCACAACACCCACAACCCGTTTCCAGCGTGGTTGTATTTCCTCTTTGCCTGAAAGTGTTTTACCATAAAAGTCAAAATTGGCATTCACAAAATCTTCACTTAAAAAAGAAGCAGCACCATTAATGATATTCCATGCCAAGTACGATTTAACGGTTTCTAAATCAGTAGTGGATAAAATAAAGTTTAATCCTTTCAAATACTCCACTTGACCCACATTTACTTTTTCCAGATCATTTAATTCTAAACCGTCTATATACCTTTTAACATCAAAGGAAGGTATTAATTGTTGAAATTCAGCTACAGTTTTTGGGTTAAAAGTCTTATGGGGGTTTCGCACATCTTCTTTGGTCATAAAGACTTTCGCCATTTGTGTTTCCATTTTTAAAATGTTTTGTGCCAATAGATTCTCTTTTCCGTTCATTCCCACCATTTCTGCATATCCAGAAAGAGCGAACATTTTTTCCATTAATGCGAGATAAGCATCACGAATTGGTTGTGTGGAAGGCTCCAAATAGTAGTCTCTATCTCCAATTCCCAAGCCGGTTTGCCAAATCCACGCCATATTCATGCTGCTATTTTCGGGGTCTGCTTCACCAAAAATACCAAAAAACGGATAGCTGCCCACAAGCGCCATCTCTGCCATCATTGCAGGAAGTTGTTCTTTCGAATTCATCTCAACAACAGCTTGCAATTCCTTTTTTAGAGAAGTTGCGCCTTGTTTTTCAATAGTTTCAGTATTCATTCCTAAATTATATAGATCGCCAATTTTTTGTTTGATAGAATTTTTTTCATGTGTTCCTTCTGCAATAGAGGTAATTAAGTCTTTCAGTTGCTCTCTGTTATCTTCGGCTAATTTGTCGAAACTTCCGTAGCGGGAATATTCTCCCGTTAGTGGATGGCAATCCATCCAGCCGCCGCAAGCGTATCGATAAAAGTCAACCGCAGGGCTAACCGTAGTGTCTAAATTGGCAAAATTAATGCCTGAAGTTAATTCTGTTTTTTTCATAGAACAAGAAATAGTGGTAAAAATAAGTGCAATGAGCGCCACAAATAAAGTTTTTTTCATTATGTAAAAATTTTAATATTAATAATATACGATAAAAATTGCTTTTCTGCAAAGCAGGCGCGAATATAGAAAAAGAGTTTGAATTTTTTTTTATGCAAACATATTAAATTTTTTTACAACCATTAATGCCCCCCTTTTTTCATACAGTATGTTTTGTTTGAAAACAGGTTTACAAAAAAAAACATAACCACCAACAAAATAGTTTGCAACTTCTACTATTTCTCCAAGATACTCATGTAACACAATTTTTTCAAAATATCACGTTATTTCATTTATAAATTAAAATTAAACACTATGTCTACAACACTTATTATCGTATTAGCAATCATTGTATTATTAGTTATCTTTTTGATTGCATTGTATAACAAATTGGTAAGATTGCGCAACAACCGCGAAAATGCGTTCGCCGATATTGACGTGCAATTAAAACAGCGCTATGACTTAATTCCTCAATTGGTAGAAACCGTAAAAGGCTACGCAAAGCATGAAAGAGAGACATTAGCCCGCGTAATTGAGCTTAGAAATCAAGCCGTTGCAGCTACAACAATTGACGGTAAAATTGCTGCCGAAAATCAACTTTCAGGCGTCTTAGCCGGATTAAAAGTTACGCTGGAAGCCTACCCCGATTTAAAAGCCAATCAAAACTTTCTCCAACTGCAAGAGGAGATGTCGGATATTGAAAATAAACTGTCTGCCGTGCGCCGCTTCTTTAACTCCGCAACGAAAGAGT
>WQSU01000277.1 GCA_009787675.1 Lentimicrobiaceae bacterium | reverse complement strand
AGATACACTTTTTGGTCGAAAAATACTACACTTTTTTAATTTATTTTATTGATTTAAAATATATTACAGTGATCGTAAGGAGCGACTAATTATTTATTGATATTGTATTTTTCGCAACAAAGAAGTAAATAATTGTTATCAAAGTCAAATAGAAAAAAATAATCGTGGTCGCTTGTCCATGTGCTCAATGTCGTATTTGCCAACACAAATTGGCAACGCAAAAATACCACATTGTCTACCACACAGCAAAAAAACGGCGGCAAATTCTCCGCAAGCATTTTATAAAACAAAAAATATATAGACGTAAGTTTGGACTGTAGAAATACGGTAACGGAATATTCGTAATTTTTTATTCGTAATTTTAGTATCCCCCACCCCACTTCCTCAAAAACCACTCTGTTCCCAAAAGCAACATAATGGCAATAAAATACCAAGGGGAATTTAAAAATAAGCTGTAACGTTTTTGATATGAGGCAATTGATTTTATATTCTCATTGCTTTTAATATCGTTTTCTAAAGTAGAAAAATGGTCGGCAGTATAAAATTTCCCCTCTGTTACTTCAGAAATATTTTGCAACAAAGCGTGGTTGGCTACCAAATTCATGGTTTCAAGCTGTATTTCTTGAACAGTAAAAATACCTGATTTAGAATACGATTTGTCGCCAAACTTTACAAGGGCGTTCCACGAATAAGCGCCTGTGGGTAGTTTGCCCAACGATAAAAAATAAGCATTGTTTTGTTTTGAAAACAACATTTCATATTTTTTTCCCTCTTTATCAGTAAAATGAAACTCCACATCAGGGTCGTTTTGTAGTTCGTAGGTGTCGTTATAAAGCTCTGCAGTAAACTCAACGGGCGCATTTTCATTATATACATTTTTCACCATTACGCGGAAAAAGCTCTTGTCGCCTTTGGCAGACAAATAAAGCGCTGTTTTGTTAATGATTTCATTAAAAACATCATGATTGTTGGCATACAGATAGTTGTAAATTTTCCACTGCCAAATTCCTGTTCCGGTTAAAATACCAGTTTTTCCTACATTGTTATCATTAAAAAGAAACAAGGGATAATTGGTAGCTATCGTGTTTATTTTCTGACTTAAAAATGTGTTGGAAGAAACGGTAGTCTTATATTCTCCAAACGGCGTAGTAACCGGCGGAAACCTGCTTAGCATCTTCTTTGCCTCGTCGGTAAAAGCAAAAGAAACGAAGTTGTCGTTAAATGCAGGGATAGCTTCGTTGCGCAAGTTCTTGTTTTGCACTATATTCAGCCCTACATTTAAGCTATTGAATGTGGATAAATTGGTGCTTTCTCCAATAATATACCAACACGCATTGCCCGCTGACTGAATTTTTGTCACCAAGTTATTGGCTTGTTGATTGTTGGATGGTAATTGATGTAAAATAAACAACACGTAATCATCTGTATTGGCAGGCAATTTACCGGACGGGAAAAGATCAATCTGATATCTGTCGGAAGTTTCCAAAGCACCTTTAATTGCCGCGATATCAGGGTGTGGCGCATTGTAAATAATTGCAATCTTTTCACGTTGATCTACTACTTCTATTAAAAAAGTAGAAGCGTTGTTTTTGGTAGAAATCTCATTTTCGACAGGTGTTAAGGATACTTGATAACGCTGTACGCCTTTTTCTTTGGCAGTTAATGTAAAACGCACTGTTTCAAAGAAATTGTTTCCTGCAATGGCAATATTTTTCGTAAAAATATCCTTATTCCCGTCGGAGACAGTCAGTATGCTGTTTTTTCCGGCTAATTGTGTGGCAGCCACTTTAATTTCCACAGGAAAGAGATTGCCCAGAAAGGTTTGTTTGTTATATACAATGTTAGAAATGAAGAGGTCTGGCTGCGCTTCAGGGTTACCCATTCCTACCGAATAAACCGGCGCTTTCTGTTTTTCTGCAAGATACAGCGGGTTTGCACCTTCATTGAAGATGCCATCCGTGAAGAGCACCACAGCGCCAATGTTTCTATTTGTGTAATAGCTATTTATCTCATCAAACAATGCGGATAAATGAGTTGTTTTTTCGCTATAATCCAACGTAGTGTTATTCTCTATTTGTTGCGCATTAGCACCAATAGCGTAATCCACAACCTCATAGTTTTTTTTCAGGTGCCGGATAAAATTGTCGTAATTAGTTTTAAAAGTGGTGGTATAAAAATTGGAATCAGGGGTAGAAATGATTGATTCCGTGTTGTCAAACCCAACAATAATGACAGGTTTTTCGGTTTGTTTCACCGTTAAGCGCAGCATGGGCGACAGAAAAAGGAACGCAACCATAGCTATGGCAGCGCCTCTAAAAAGGTACATCAGCCGCAGTGAATGCGAATCATACACAATGTTTTTATTCTTATAATAGAGTAAAAAAGAATAACTTACTCCAAGTGCAATGCAAACGAGAGTAAGCCATAAAGAATATTCGGTAAGAAAAGACATCATAACATCATAACTATTTAATTATCAAAAAGGAAAAAACGTTATTTAGTTTGCAGGAACAAACAAGTAAATTTTTACCCCTTTTCAAGTGCAAATGTACACTTTATTCATTTGCTTTCGACTTTTGCTTTTTTTGATGTTCCTTGTACGCTTCACAAAATTGAAAATTTTCAGTTTTTTGGCAACAAGAACCAATGTGTAAAAAAGCCTCTCATAATAATAGTAACTTTTTTTCTACCCTCTGCACCAATTCAATAAAACAATCCTCCACCGTCGGCAAGATTAGCGTTAGTTCTGAAAAGTTTTGCCCATTTGTTTTTAAGAAATCTGTATAATCTTGTAAGTTAAACTTTTCATTGTAGAATGAAACATGCATAAATTCGCCATAGGGGTAATAGTTGCAGGGAATAGGGCATTTTTGCATGCAATCCAGCAAATTGAAAATGGCGCCGGTTTTTAAAGAATAGAGTTTACCTTTGTAGTTTTCAATAATTTGCGTAGGTGTATTGATCGTAATGATTTTTCCCTCTTTCATCAGGGCGATGGTATCGCAACGGGTGGCTTCGTCCATGTAGGGGGTGGAGACCAATACGGCAATGCCCTGTTTCTTAATTTCATTCAGTAGATTCCAAAATTCTCGTCG
>WQSU01000276.1 GCA_009787675.1 Lentimicrobiaceae bacterium | reverse complement strand
AAATTTTTGGAAATTTTTTTAAAACAGCAACCTTGACCTCAAATTTGCGATTCTAATGAACTTGACCTGGTTTAGGGTGACGCATTGTCGAAGTCAGGAAAAACACTAATGATTTATAAATCTAACTATTAGTGTTGTATTCAGTGACTCCGGCGGGATTCAAACCCACGACCTTCAGAACCGGAATCTGACGTTCTATTCAGCTGAACTACGGAGCCATTGCGGCGGCAAAGTAACACTTTTTTAATTGTTGCGGGGCAATTTGTTCAAAGCATTTCTATATTTGGTGGCGTTGCGTTCGTGTTCCGCTAACGTAGCCGCAAAGTTATGCGCACCCGAAAAATCTTCTTTTGCACACATATACAAATAATTATGCTTTGTGTATTGTAACACGGAATCAATCGTAGAGGTTTCAGGAAAACGGATAGGACCCGGCGGCAAACCCGCATACATGTAAGTATTGTATGGCGAATCGGTTTCCAAGTGTTTGAATAGAATGCGTTTCAATGTAACATCTCCTACCGCAAACTTCACCGTAGGGTCGGCTTGCAACCTCATCCCAATGCGCAAACGATTGATATACACACCGGCAATGATAGGCTTTTCAAAATCTTTGTAGTTTTCTTCTTCCACTATAGATGCCAGTGTTGTTACCTCAACGGGCGTAAGCGAAATTGCCTGCGCCTGCTGCAAACGCTTCTCATTCCAAAAGTTATGATAAAAAGTTTGAAACTTTTCAACAAACTCGCCGGCGTCAATGTCGTAATAGATTTGATAGGTATTGGGAATAAAAAGCGCCGGCAGTGTCTCTTTAGTAAATCCTAAGGTGTGTAAAAAATCTTCATTTTCTAACAGTTTTTGTAAATCATGCATGGGAAAAAGAAACTTTTTATCTATTCTTTGCAAAAAATCGGACAATGTTCTTACATTATTAAAAGTAAAAGTAACAGGATAATGCTGCCCTTTCCGTAATTTTTTAATGAGTTGATAATTAGTTTCATTAGCTTTAATTTCATACTTGCCGCGCATCACATTCCGATCATATCTTAAAAATTTGGAAGCTATTGTAAAAGTTTGAAGTCGATTAACAGCGTTCTTTTTTGTTAAAGAATCCACAACTTGACTAAAGGTTGCATCTTTTGGGATGATTATTGTAGAAAAGGTTGTGTTGGGTGTAAAAAAAATGATTTTTCTTGCCACAAAAGCAGCAATAATAGCGAGGATGATTACTATTATGCTGGCGATGACTATTTTTCGTAATTTTTTCATAAAAAACTTTGAGTGGCGCAAATGTAATCTATTATTTCAATTATAATATTATTTGTTCTATCATCGTTTATATAAAACATTAAAAATCAAAACCTTTTACTATGAAATATAACACTACCTTTCTCCTCTTTTTCATAGTTTCCACCAGCATTTTTTCAAAAGCACAAATAGTTGAAAATAAAATATATAGCTTGTTTTTTCAAAAACAATATGAAAAGGTGATTGAACTGGTGGAAGAAGCAGCAACGTTGAACGCCGATGAGTTTTATTATGCCGGATTGAGTGCGGAAATGTTGGAAGATTCACAGCTTGCCGCCTATTATTTAAAAAAAAGCATGGCTTTAGACAGCACCAATGTAGCGGCTAAAAAGGCTTTGGCGCAAGCGCTGTTTCAAAATGAAGAGCTTGTTCCTGCTGCCGAAATTTACATTGACTTGCTGGAAACAGACACCTTGAATGCGTTCTTATGGCGTTGTTTGGGAGATTGTTATGCAAAACTGATGTTACTGCCGTTAGCTTACACATGCTACCAAAACGCTTTTTACCTCAACCCAAAAAACAGTGCCAACACGCTAAAACTTATTTCCGTACTTGGCGCCCTAAAAAGCGATGATTATATCACCGAATCTCTGTTTTATTGCGACTCAAGTTTGATGTATAATGAAAACCACAAGCCGTTGCTGCGCAAGAAAGCAAGTTTGTATTTTGTTAATCATGAATATCTTAAAGCAGCACCCCTACTCGACAGTTTATTGGGGATGAAAGACAGTTCTTTTTTGGTGCTCAAGCATGCCGGAATTTGCCATGCGTTGCAAAAACCGAAATCCGAAACGGCGCTCCACCTGCTTCGCAAAGCGTATCAGCAGGTTCCTACCGATAAGGAAGTGATGCTTCATTTGGCTAACTCTCTATCACTAAACCCTAATTTTTTTGATGAGGCGGTTGAAATCATCGCTAAAATTCGCAAAAGCGCAGAGCCCGATTCTACTGTTATTTATCAAACCCATACATTTTTGGCACAAAGTTTTTTAGGTATCAAGGATACCGTAAATGCTATTCGGCAATATTATTATTCAATGAATCAGGAGAATATAGCAGATCGGTTGTTGCGTTTAACAAGTTTAGCAAATAATGTAACTGTGGAATCGTCGCACACGTTGTTGTGGTATGTGCATTACTTCTTTCTGCAAAACCTTAAAATTCCTAATGAACGTAGCTCGCTGCATTTTTCGCGGCAAAAAAGTTTTTCAATATTTTTGATGGAAGAATATATAAAATATATGCACCTTTCCGGACAAAAGAAGGTAACGTGGGAAACGTTGGATGGAAACTCCAAAATGATTATAATGAGTGATTTACAAAAGGTGGTTCATTAATTACCTATATCCCATTAATTCAACCGATTCAACTCCTGCTCCGCCATAATTTTGTTGATACACCGTTTAATCAAAATATCTAACGGACTGTTTTCTAAATAATTTGCAGGCGCCATATAGTGGGCACGTTGTTGGTTTATAATCTCTTCGCAAAGTTCTTTGGGTGCACGTTTGCGGTTTTCTGTGGGCTTAAAGTTTTCATTATAAACGGCAATGGTATAGCCTCCCTGCATTTTCACCATTTTCATGGCGGGAATATCGGTTTCACCGTCTCCCAAATAAATCATGTTAGAGAAGGGAATTGGTTTTTCGTGCTCTGATACAATTTTGTTAATCAGCGTATTATCATAAGAATTGTGAATCCCTTTGTTGATGCGAAACAAAAACTGAGTTTTGTTGGTGTAGTTAACGCCCAGCGCAGGCCAACACGCCACATTATGAGCATCATACATAAATCCTGAAGCGAAAATATCTTTAAAACGGTGG
>WQSU01000275.1 GCA_009787675.1 Lentimicrobiaceae bacterium | reverse complement strand
CGCCGCAAAGATACACTTTTTGGTCGAAAAATACTACACTTTTTTGATTTATTTTATTGATTTAAAATATATTACAGCGATCGTAAGGAGCGACTAATTAATAAAACTGTTTGTTGCCACTTTGTTAAATATTCCGGTATTTTGCCTTAATCTGCCTTTCGGATTGGTGAAATTTAATGTAACTATCACTTTGTCAATTACCGACAATTGCTGTGTTACAGGGCAAAATTCAATGGGTTGTACTTTAATCTCTACATATCGTTGTGCTCGTATCGCTCCTGTTGAAGATTCAACAGCTACAAGTTCGGGGTTCAGGAAGCGAGGTTGTGCATATATAGAATCATTAAATGCAAAACGTTCAGAATACATACCGGTGTTTTCATCGTAAACCGTTTCCGGTACGGGATAGATGAGACACGTTGATAGATTTTGCCGTGAAACAACTTGTGGTGCAATGTCCATACCGGAACATTCCGGTATAGCAATTTTGTAATGCAGCACCGGTATTTCGGGAAAACCTGGAGGATTAACGGTTCCGCCTCCGAGTAATGTTAAACGTCTGAAAAATTGGTTATTCACAATAGTATCGGTATAATAAATACCGGGAATAATAACTTCAAACGTTACTTCTTGTTCATTGGAAGTTATCAGGTTCACTTCAGGCACGGCAGGCGTTGAACTTGAAAAATTTACCCATTGTTGGGCATGGGCAGAAAAAGTAAAGAACATCCCTGCCAGAAACATAAATAATAGATGTTTTTTCATAAAATGGAAAATTAAGTTTATAAATCGCTTCAAATTTATTCTTTTTTGTATTTTAAAAATTGGATGTTTTTGCAAATTTTTGCAAATTTTTGCATGATGATGCTAAAATTTGGGAACTAATAAAAATTCTTTTATTTTTGCGCCACTATAATATTAACAATCAAATATTTATTTTATGGAAAAAAGTAAACTTATTGAGATGCGTAAATTTAAAGGATTCTCTCAAAAACAGATTGCCGATAAACTGAACATGAGTGTTTCAAATTACAACCGCTACGAAAAAGGACATCTCCCTTTAGATGAACCCCAATAGAATAAATTAGCAAAAATTTTGGATGTCCCCTTAAATGAAATAATTGAATATGATGATAAACAAGTGATTATATGTAATGATCATGCTTCTGCAAGTTATCAGGGTACACACAATACCTATAACATACCAGAATCTTTTATTGAAACACAGCAAAAATATATTGCTAAATTGGAAGAAGAAAACAAAGCCTTAAAACGTTTATTGGAAAACAAGTAAAAAAGACTATTCTGCAACTTTTTGCAATATTCCCGCAATTTTCTGCAATTTTCTGCAAAGAAAGATCGCACAACATTACAAAATAAAGATACTTTTGTCCCACTTTATACTAAAAAAGATCATCTAATAATACGATGAACTAACATCATTAATCACTAACCACTAATCACTATGAAACAAATATTATTCCTTCTGCTTTCTGCCTTCTGCCTCCTACCTTTAAACACTTTTGCTCAAGACCGAATGGTAGCCCGCGGTGCTGAGTCCGGAGAGTTGTATTTATCAAATACATGGTACGGCATTTATGACCCTTTTTGGGGACCACCATTCTACGACACTGTTCGTTTGGCGCTTTACAGGTTTACCGAAAACGGCAAGAAAATGACCATACAATACAGTTCTAACTATTTTGAGAACCCTGAATATACCATGCACCCAACCTACATTCTTGCTGATGCTACACCCGGAGTAATTTACAACAAATGTTTCTCTTATGACTATGAATGGGATGTGAGTACTACTCAACTTTGGACAAGTTTCGACTATGGGAAAAATTGGGTGTTTAGAGAAGAAGATATGGGATCAAAGAGTTATTCTGCAGTGAATGTTGAAGGAATAATTTTCAGATTTGGTACTGATGGAGCATATAAAAGTGAAGATTATGGAAATAATTTTACTAAAACCGAAATAAAAGGAATTGGAAGTGATCCTGGTTTACAATATGGGGAAGGTTTTGGTATAGGTGGTTATAACCCTTACCTATACAATTTGTCGCATACATATAATTTTTATGAAACTTACATCCAAATACCAATAGACAGTCAATATGTATTTGGTCAAATAGGTGGAAGTTTTCCTGATGTTTATCGTGGCGGTAAGGAGGGTGAAGTTTACATTGATTCATGGTTTCCCAATTTTATTTATAAAGTATCGTTCAGTGCAGATACAGGACATACTTTTCGGCATATTCATATAGCTGATCATTCTAATGATAATTGCATTTCTTTTTTCATGTCGGACAGGGAGCCGGGTGTTTTTTATATATTTTGTATGAGAGAAATACCCACAACAGAAGGTTGGTATATGCAAGTATGTGTTGATTATTACCGAGATTATGGCGAAACCTTAGAAGCCACCTTTTGTCATGATATTACAAAAGATTATGTATATGAAGAAGTTGCATGCAATAATAAGACATCTTTAATTTCAAAAATTGAAAATCAAAACTCAGTTCAATTGCAGTGGTCAAGCTCCGCAGAGAGTGCATTAATTAGAGGCTATCATGTTTATAGAAATAATATACGAATAACAAGCGAATTACTAACAGATACAATCTATGTAGATGCCAATCTGCCCAATGGAGAATATGAATATTTTGTAAAAACGTACTACAAAGAGGGCTGTATATCGGATTCCTCGAATCACGTAGCAGAAACGATAGAGCTAAGCATTGGAGAATTAGGAATTACGAATTACAAATTAGGAGTTTATCCGAACCCAACGAGCGGGGAATTGAGAATTAGGAATTACGAATTAGGAATTACAGGTATTGAGGTCTTTGATGTTTACGGCAGAAAACTCACCTCTCATTCCTCACCTCTCACCTCTCATTCCTCACCTCTGATAAACATCTCGCATCTGCCCGCAGGTTTGTACTTTGTAAAAATAACTACCGAGTTTGGGAATGTGGTTAAGAAAGTGGTGAAATATTAATCTGCGTTCATCTGCTTGCAAAAAAAGAGGCTCCTATTTTTGAGATAGCCTCATTTTTATCGCCGTTTTCAACTTTAAATGTTCCAACGCCCTCTTAAACTTTTTTTCGCTCCGCACTTGACAAACG
>WQSU01000274.1 GCA_009787675.1 Lentimicrobiaceae bacterium | reverse complement strand
TCGTCTTTTGCATAGGGTACGTGCGGCACAAATTTGTCCGGCCCTGCCAGTGTTACATCTTGATTTTGCACAAAATCCTGTGCATTCACGTAGCTCATGCTTGCCATAAATAGCAGAGCTAAAAAAAAGAAAAATTTTTTCATAATAGGTAAATTTTGATTAATAGATATTGTGATGGTTTTTTTTTGGTTTAAATGTGTATATATTTGAAATATATTAACGCACAAAAATACATTTTTTTAAATATGTACAATATCTGTTGTTTTTTTAGTATTTAAAGGAAAAAAACAAATAAAAAGAGTATTTTAGCTTTATTTTTTGATGAAAAAAGTATTTTTCAACGTAAAAAAAAGATTGTTTTTGTCAAAAAAAGGAGGAAGAAAATGAATATTATTTCTTTTTTTGCTGCATCTGCTGCTGCTTCACCATCTCCTCCATCCTTGTTTGCCATTTCGATTTTTCTTTGGGCTTTGCCATGTTGGCTTTCAAGCGGGCGTGAATTTTATCTTCATTCACTCCCATTCTAAAGATCCACATTTGAACAAAAGTGATGATGTTTACCAAGAAATAGTAATAGGTTAATCCTGAGGAAAAACTGTTGAAAATCCCCAAAAACATGATGGGCATCAAATACATCATGATGCGCATCATCTTCATTTGATCCTGATTGCCCATGGTCATCATTTTGTTGTTTAACCATGTATATATTAAGGTTGCAACAGTCATTAACAAGCAAAACAAACTTACGTGATCGCCATAAAAAGGAATGTTAACTCCAAAATTCCACACCGAATCGTAGGTGGAGAGGTCGTCAGCCCATAGAAACGGTTGTTGGCGCAACTCGTATGCCGAAGGGAAAAAGCGGAACATGGCAATGAGGATAGGCATTTGCAGCAACACCGGTAAACATCCCGACATGGGGTTCACACCCGCACTACGATACAGCGCCATCGTTGCCTGTTGTTTCTTCATGGCATCTTCCTGTTTGGGATATTTTGCACTAATCTCTTCAATCTCAGGCTTTAAAACACGCATTCTTGCAGAAGAAAGGTAGGTTTTATACGCCACCGGCATCAAAATAAGTTTTAACAAAATGGTTAAAATCAAAATGATAATACCGTAGCTGATAGCATATTGCGAGAGCCAGTCGAAAACTGGAATTACGGCGCCGCGGTTAATCCAATGCAACAAAAAGAACCCCCAACCAATAGGCACTTGACGCTCTAAATTCAAATCGTAAGTTCTTAACAATTTATATTGATTGGGTCCCAAGTACATGGTCATATCGAAGGAACCATTGTATAGACTTTTTGCGTCAAAATCAAGGTGAGCGGTCAGGTTTTTGAGAACAGGCGCTGCCGTTCTAGTATCAGTAGTGAGTTGTCCCGAAGAAAAATATCCTGAATCGGCAATGAGCACTGTCGTAAAGAATTGCTGCTTAAACGACACCCACTTCAACTGCGAAGGCGTTTTTTTATCCTCTTTTGTCGGACTTAGTTCATCCACTTTATTCAACACATCCATATAATAAATGGTGGTGATATTCTTTTCGTAGTCGAAATTACGCTCCACATTTTCGAGTGCGGCAGCCCACTGCAAAGTAAAAACATTCGTATTGGGATACAAATAATTTTGCATATTCACAAAATTGATTTGAAAACCAAAGCTATAGTCATCATTTTTAAAGGTATAGAGATATTCAATGTAGGAATCGCCTGCACATTCACCTTCCTGCAACGGATATAATTTTAGGGATAATGTGTTATTATTTTTATCAACCACCATCAAATCAGGTTGTTCTGATGCAAAAAAACAAGTTTGCGTTTTCACAATCATCTGATTTTGAAGCATCAACTCCATATTCATAGTATTGTTTTTACCGTCAAACAAAACGAGGAGCGGCTTTTCCTCTCCTTTTTGTGCATAGGCGTAAATATCTTTAAGTTGCGCAAACTTCAAATCTCCCCCAAATTTCGAAAAGTGATAAATCGCCTTTTCCGTTTCCACCACATACACAGGGGTTGTGATGGTGTCGGGGCGGTAGAAGGGAGAGGTGAGAGGTGAGGAATGAGGAAGGAGAGGTGAGGAAGGAGAGGTGACAGGTGAATCTTTCTCATCATCTAATCGTCTCATCGTCTCATCATCATCGCTTTTCAGCACCTGCTCCAATTGCTCCAATGCCTTTTGTTCCTGCGCTTTTTTCTGTTGTGAGGAATTGTAGAAACTTACTCCCAAAACAATACAAAAAATGAGGAGCAAGCCAACGACCGTATTTCTGTCCATAGTATATTTTCTTAAAAATTAGCGGCGAAAATATATTATTTTATGAAATTCAAAACTATCTGTTTTGCCTCGTTTTGGGCGTTTTCCAGACTGTCATTAACAATAATAATGTCAAAATTAGACTCGAAAGAAAGTTCGTAAGTAGATTTTTCAATTCTGCGATTAAGAGATTCGGCAGTTTCTGTTCCTCTATTTTCTAAACGTTCAATGAGCGCCTCTGTTGAGGGTGGTTTTATGAAGAGCGCCAAGGCTTGCTCTTCGTATATTTTCTTGATATTGAGAGCACCGAGTACATCCACATCGAAAAGTACGTTTTCGCCATTTTCCAGCATTTTGTCCACTTCCGATTTCAGCGTTCCGTAGTAGGCTCCTGCATATACTTCTTCCCATTCTAAAAAATCGCCATTCATTATTTTTTTTTTAAATTCTTCTACAGGAAGATAATAATAATCCACACCTTCTTTTTCGTTTGCACGTTTGGGGCGTGTAGTAGCTGAAATAGAAAACTTTAAAGGAATATTTTGTTCCAGCAGAAACTTGACGATGGAAGTTTTGCCGGCTCCTGAGGGAGCCGCAAAAATGATAAGTTTACCTTGATTCATTGCGAATTATATCATTTGTTCACAAGGCATTACAAAAGCGCGCAATCCTTGTTGTTCCGCTGTCTGGTCTAAGTTTTTTAATGCCTCCAGCAATTCATCTGCTTTTTGGGCTTCCACAAAGGTGAGGAAAGAGCAGTTGAGCGCAGGCCACGCATGTGTTCCGTAGTGAGGAGCGCCGGTGTTTGTGCCGCGCCCCTGAGTTTCACTCCAGTAAGTAAACCCCCGAATTTGCAACTGGTCAAAAACAGCGATAATCTCGTCGTAAAAAGCCTGAAAGGC
>WQSU01000273.1 GCA_009787675.1 Lentimicrobiaceae bacterium | reverse complement strand
AGTTTTTGCAATTGCCAAATAACCAGGATAAGCCACTATGAGACAACATGAAGGCGAACAGAGCAAAAAGAAAAGAAGAAAGAGCAGATACACAGTTGAACGCCGTATAGCCGATGAACGCTTTATTTTTACAGGCCCCGGCATAGATTACCAAATCGGTGATGAATATTACGTTTTGCTACTTGATAGTGCTGTTATGGGATGGGCTCGTACAGAAACCGGGGCATGGTCGCTTTGTTACTAATTTCAGTATAAAACAGGGGAAAAATTCCCTGGGGTTTATTCATGTCTATAATAATCATTAGGAGGGCATGGAAAATGTCAGAAAAAACAGAAAAAGCACTGAGAAAAGAAGATATTGAAAAAGAAATGGGTGTATTGATAACCAGTGACGAATTCGAGTTTTTATTGGAGCATCACGCGGGCGAAAACGCAATGGGAAAATTGCAGATACTTGCTAACTACAGGGATGCTTACATACGAAAGCAGGAAGCGTATACCGCCCATATTGTTGAAAACTTGTCAGTGTTCATTCAAAAACTAACAGGGCGTTAAGGATTTATGGATTGGTTGCCGATAGTGGTTATTCCCGTGATAATCACTTTTCGTATTCTTTTAGCGGTATATTCAGGCAGTAAATACCGGTACTACAAAAGATTGGATAAGTGGAGAAAAAAGAAATGATCAGATTGGGGTTGATTAATTTTTGGATTGAAGAGTCATGAGCGCATTGAATAAAGGCAGGTGCGCCAGATGTCTAGCATCCGTATCCGAAATACTTACAATAAGTGATGACCCGGAAGAGAAGTTAAAAAAATGGCTGTTTTGCAAGAAATATGGGCAGTTTTGTAGAGACATTGCCGCCTTTCATTGCAAAGAACCTCCAATGGGCATATCTGCGGAGGATTACGTGAAACTGCCTATTTTAAAAACCAATAAAGGAATTGACGAAAGGCAATGATTGACGAATATGAGAGAAACTATTTTTTGCTTTCGTGTGATCTTTGCGGAATAACCGAAGATGGGCCGTTTGCGACTTTCAAAGAAGCGGTTAGGTATAAAAAAGACAATCCCGATGAATGGAAATCCTTATTCTTGAAAAATGACTACAATGGGAAACAGGAATGGCATGATGTTTGCGCCGGATGCTTCCCAAAAACAGTAATGGCAAATTGGAAGTATATTCCGACATCGAAAAGAACAAGGCCATTAAAGACAGAAAAAGCAAGTGAAGAAATAACAAATATGGCTAATCAGATAGCCAAAACCATAAACAAAAGGAGAAGGGAATTATGAAAAGAATACCAAAATGTTCAAAATGCAAAGCGGAGCCTTTCCGGTATGTAGAAGCGGTTGAAGAGTTTACCGTTTTTGATGTATATGACGGAGTATTAGAATGCAAAGGAGATCATGAGCCTGGATTTCCTTTGCGTGTGGAAGCAAATTGTGAATGCGGGCATGTTTGGGTTTTACGTCATGGAATTTTTGATTTACGGGAAGTGTATAGAAATTTAGGGAGGCTGAATGACTAAAAATACACCTTCTTATTTTTGCGATATATGCAAAAAACAAATTGATAATTTTGTCGTATTAAGTTGTAAATCACCATATGGGTTAGTAAGGGCAACTCTATCAGACATGGTAGGAAAACTTGAATTCAAGGAACTTTGCGAAGGTTGCAATAATGCACTCGCGGAAACTTTAGAAAAACTAATAGATAGCGCTAGAATACCTGGAGATCAGGACGAACACGATAACCCTGAACTCATGGAGGCTGACTGTGAATGAAGAACTAAAACCCTGCCCTTTTTGTGGGAATGATGATAAAAACTTCTTTGACTTATCAAAAACCCCTGCCCTTTATAGCCATGTTTACTGTTTAAAATGCATGGCAAAGGGGCCAGTACATATGTCTAGAGAGAAAGCAACTGAAGCCTGGAATGCAAGAAAAACTCCTTTTGATCTTAAAATAGCCATGCACAATGAAGATTCCACCGAAAGAGAAATCAAAGAATACTTATCCAATCCAGATACAAGGGTATGGATAAATCATAATAACGAAGCAGGAGAATGGCTTTACTCCGTACAAGTTTACGGAACCGGCTTTTGGATGGATTCTTTTAAAACAGAAAAGCAAGCCTTAAAGTANATAAAAAAGCATAACCTGATAACNGTATAACGTAAAAATCAAATAAAGAAAAAGCCTATAAACATACATTATTTATAGGCTTTTCCCGCTTTTCCTGCCTAAAACCTATGTAAAACTATAGGCATAAAACAATCTTTTTACAAGAAATTTAGCGTTTTTAATCATAATAGTAGATTACGGAAAATGAAAAATAAAAGGCATTGACAGCCTGAATCCTCACGAATATATAATCCAAAAATATGAAAAGAAAGGCAAAGGGAGTAACTGAAAAAGCGGTTACTCTGCGAACAAAGCCATTATTAATTCCCCAGGAAAAAAGAAAACCTAACCCGTTAAATAAATGGATTAAAGAGACAAAAAACTCATATCAGATAACAAGAAAAGATATATGTTATGTCTACAGGAATATAATATTTGCCAAGACATTCGGTGAACTCAAAGAGATGATGGGGGATATTACAAAAGACCATGAAAAAAGAGACAAGTATCCGGTCTTTGTGGTGGCTATTATCGCGGGGGTTTTAGCGGATATAGCCAGGGGAAACATGGCAAATATTACAAAAATGCTGCAATTCATTTTCCCTGACGTTATGAAGGGATTTGATACCGAAAACCTGGTAAACAGGCTACAAGATGGATATGACGAAATAATAAACCTTGAAATGGCATTAAGGAAACTGGAAGGGGATGATGCTATAAACATAGTTGATAAAATGATGATGGCACAAGATGCCAGTTATGAGGTAAAAAATGCTTGATACGGGCATAGTCAACATGAAAGACCCTGATCCATTCTCCCCTGCCAGTATTGAAAAGAACCAAAAACGATATGAAATACTAAAGGCATTAGTAACGGATAAAGCGAGAAAAAAGCATTTAAACTTCATGGATTATATGTGGAATAACCCGTCAGAGCCTTTTACAATCGGCAAACATACCAGGATAATATGCGAAAAAATAGACTATGCTATCGAGCGGTTACAGAAAAATCATAGTACTTTTTTAGTTATGGCTGTTCCCTTTCGGCATGGAAAGGC